>JAHBVI010000197.1 GCA_019637635.1 Anaerolineae bacterium | reverse complement strand
TCGCTTGCCGGTGGCTGTAATACTGGTAATTATTTAACGTCCTGTTATGTAAGGACAAGTGGAGAGCTTTTCGGTTATGCGGAAGAATTTAATACAGCACCATCACCGTGGGAGGATTTTGCCGACATGTTCTCAGGCTACGTTTTTGGTTTTGCGGGGAACGATGCTGGTCAAGCTAGATACGACTGGATGGACAGCCATATGTCGGCATGGATAAACCTGGCTGTTACCAACAACAATCGGTAAGCATTTTTGAGACGGCGAGCCGGAAAAGGATATCCAAATGAAGCAACTGGTTTTTTCTACCAAATCATATAGGTGTTACTGCTTACTGATCTTCATCGCGCTGTTCATGCCTGGATGTAGTCCAAAAGAACCCTCATTTATACAAGGAGGGACTTTAGCTTTAGAAGAGACTCAGTTGTTGACAATGACGGCGACCCCAACTGAGATATCAATGATTACATCTATGCCTCTATCTACAAAAGTAGACGAATCAACAGTTCCTCTCTCTGCAACATCCACCACGACCCCTTCTGTATCACCCCCGACTAGTCCTTCCGCAACATCCACGACTATGCCTGTGCCCACACTTATAGGAATTGAAGCAGATGTGGTAATTAAGAATTTTATGGCAACCAATGGAGGATGTGAACTTCCTTGTTGGTGGGGTTTTAAGTTAGGTGATAGCTTGGAAAGTGTCAACCAAAAATTTATTAACCTTGGTATGCCTTGGTTAGTGGTCGGAAATTCGTCGAAAGTTAATAGTGACCGAATGGAAACTTTGGATGCAAGTTACTATAGCCAGCAAGAAGAGCTTTTTGTTCCTAGACTTTCTGTTGAAGTGCAATTTCATGAACTTGATGATTCTATCGAATACATATATGTATTTGTTAACCGCGTCCAGTCTGAGGAAAGCCAGCAGGAATTCATCCGTGATTGGGAACAATATTTTCTAGATTCATTTTTGGAGAGATATGGAAAACCTACTCAAGTTTATTTTCGACTTAGAACTGTTGCGGATGTGATGGATCCCCCTCAATTTTCGGTCAGTTTACTGTATCGAGAAAAAGGCTTGGCAATTACCTATCATATTAAAGGGAGATGGTTACGTGATCAGGACAGGCTGGCTGAACTTTGTCTCGACATGGAGAATGTGCAGGCGATAGAGCTTTCATTATTTAATCCTGAAGGTTTTGACAGATGGGGGTATCAATTCGCTCCATACCATGATGAACTCTATGAACCACTTACCTGGGAATCAGAATTTGGAATAGCTCTGGATACATTTTATGAGATGTATCAGCACCCCGAAAATTTAGATTGTCTTGTCTTAAGCCCAGGTTAGTGCCCCTGCCCTGCTGCGGCGCGGCCTTCCGGGTTTGGTGTGGCCAGTGTTCCACACCACGCCACGTGTGTTTGCCGGTCACCAGCCTGTTTGCCGCCTGTTTCGGCATGGTTTTTGGCGGGTTGCCGGCCGTGCTCGTTTACATGCTGGCGGCGTTTGCGTCATCGGGCAGGGTTTGGTACACGGCAACGGCCGTCCAGCCGCGTCCTGACCTGGCCCAACGGCGCCACCCACACCACCACCGTTACCTACGACCATGAGGGAGAGAATACGCTGGTGGGTGGGGGTTCGACGCTGGTCACGGCCGTCAGGTACAACGACATGGGCCAACTCAAACGCCTGTCCCCCAACAACGGCCTGACCACCTGGTACGGCTACCTGGGTTATTCCGCCGCCAGCAACAACGATGCGTATGACGCTACCTGGGGCCAATTTGGCAAGCTCACAGTTACCTTGGTCGGGCGGCAGCGGATGGGGGCGACAGTGAATTGGTGCAGGGAGCGAATGTGGGGGCACGGCCGTCGGCAGTGACGGCCGTGTTTTTTTGGTGGGGGTACGGCCGTCGGCCAGTTTCTGCCGGTGTAGGTCTGGCGTATGGAGTGAATGTGGGGGCACGGCCGTCGGCAGTGACGGCCGTGTTTTTTTGTGGTGGGGGTACGGCCGGTATATTACGAGGCTATCTTATCAGACACGACGGCCGTCACCTCCCCATCCACCACCTGAATGTTCAACTGATCACCAGGGCTGACCGCTTGCGCCGAACGAACGACACGGCCGTTGCCATCCCTTACAATCGCATATCCCCGCGCCAGGGTTGCCAGGGGACCAACGGCCGTCAGCCCCACTTCGGCCACCGCCAGCCGGTTTTGTCGTTCCGTCAATTGGCGCTGCATGTCTGCGTGCAGACGGCCGTCCAGATTGTCCAATCGCTGCCGGTTATTGTCCAGCCGTCCACGCGGGCTGAGATGCCCCAACGCCCGCGCCAGATGCTGCACCTGCTGGCGATGGTGGGCGATAAAATCGGTCATCGCCAGGTGTAAGCCACCGCGCAAACCGGTCAGATACGGCCGTAGCTCGGCCACATCCGGCGTCGCCAGTTCCGCCGCCGCCGACGGTGTGGGCGCGCGCAGGTCGGCCACAAAATCCGCCATCGTAAAGTCCACCTCATGCCCCACGCCGCTGATGAGGGGGTGGCGGGCGGCAAAAATGGCGCGGGCTACCCCCTCGTCGTTAAACGCCCACAAATCCTCCATCGAGCCGCCGCCGCGGGCGATGATGATGGTGTCTATGTCGTCACGGCCGTCCAGCCATTGCAGGGCGCGGATAATTTGCGGCGGCGCGTCATTGCCCTGCACCAGCGTCGGTGCAATCAACACGGAAACCAGCGGATACCGCCGCCGCAGCACGTTCAAAATATCGCGCAGCGCCGCCGCATCCGCCGAGGTGACAATGCCAATTTTGCGTGGAAACGCGGGGATGCGCTTTTTATGCGCCGGGTCAAACAGCCCTTCATCGGCCAGTTTTTCCTTGAGCCGTTCAAAGGCCAGCGCCAGGCTGCCCCGCCCCGCCGGTTCCAACTGCTCGGCGTAAAGCTGGTAGATGCCCTGCGGTTCGTAGATGCTGATACGGCCGTGCGCCACCACCGCGTCCCCATCCTGAGGCACAAACCGGAGTCGCTCAACGGCCGTGCGCCACATCACACACTTCAACTGCGCCTTGTCATCCTTCAGCGTGAAATACAAATGCCCCGAACGCGCCTGTGTAAAGTTGGAGATTTCGCCGCTCACCTCCACCTCCCGCAAGCGGTAATCAATCTCAAACAACTCGCGGATATACTGCGTCAGTTCGCTGACGCTCCATGTTTGTGTGGAAAGTTGGTTACTGCGGAGGAAATTCATGGTAATCGGTTACTTTTCTTGAGAAGCGCGCCACTCATGGTACTCCGGCACATCCTCGCCCACCGAAAAATAGAAGAAGTACGCGCCCATGGGGCCCATGAATTTGAAGCGTTTGCCTAATGCTTTTTCGCGTTGGGCGTAGGGTTGGCCGTCCATGGAGCGCAGATAGGCGTGCAGACTGCCATGTTCGGCGATCAATCCCTGGCAGATACGGGCATTTTGGATGGTGGCGGCAATTTTACGGCCGTTGCGCACAATTCCCTTATCCTCCACCAACCGCTCCACGTCCTCATCCGTAAACGCCGCCACCCGGTCCACATCAAAATTCTCAAACGCCTTTTGAAAACCGGGCCACTTCTGGCGGATCACCTGCCAGCTAAACCCGGCCTGAAACACCGCCTGGGTAATCTTCTCAAAATATCCGGCGTCATTGGCCGGTACCGCTCGCGGGGGAATTTCATAACCTGCCATTCTAGCCTCCTGAAATTAGGGATTAGGAATGATGAATTAGGAAGGTGTAGAACATACGCGCTACATTGTAAAGGGATGGACAAGCGGTGACAAGTATTCCGCAAAATTGCCAGTTCCCCAAATCTCCATCCCCGATTACAATGTGTACGGGGTCGCCGGTTCTTATCAAGCGCACGACTATTCAATACCTAAGGGAGAATAACCGATGGCAGATACAGTGTTTGATTACAAGTTTGACGGCCGTAAAGGGCAATTCGACGTTGGCTGGCAGCAAGCCTGCTGGTATGACTACAAAAACATTCACATTCCCATAGACCGCCTGAACGGCGCCCCTACGCATTGGGTCTTTTGGGAAGCCGAAGGACAAAGCTACGACGCCGACAACCAGGGCTGGAATCGTTTCAAATCCCCCGAACAACGCATGACCTGGGCTGATTTTCTACCCCCCCACGAACACGCCGACCTGCTCAACGACATCGGCCAATCCTACAACTGGTTTCACGGCAGCAACCCCTTCCACAGCCGTCTGGCCCGCCCCACCATGCTGCGCCAGGGTCAGGCCGAACTGCGCTTCCAATTTTTCGCCGACTGGTACAAATGGGACGGCGGCAAAGTGCCCATCTCCCAAATTGCCGACCCCAACCACGCCCGCGTCGAGATGTTCATCATAGACACCGGCCTGAACGAACCGTTTGATTGGAATACCGGCGACGAAGGCCGCCTGCGCCACCAGCAAGGCGTATTACAGAACATCCTCAACGGCGCCGCCGGGCAGCACACCGACTGGCTGGTGGTAAACCCCAGCGTAGGCCGCACCGTCAAAACCCGCACCGTCAACGTACCCCGCAACGGGCTGTTCCTGTGTGTGTTTGGCGTCTACAGTGTGTGGGCGGTGCCAGAGGCGCGCGGCCGTAATGGCCTGTTTGTCCACAGCATGGGCGTCAGCCAATCTACCGGCGCCGGTGTACCCGCCGACCCATTCCCCGGCGGCGACCAGACTTCCACACCTACCACCCCCACCCACACCATAGGCCGGCCCGGCGCCGAGGTTCCATCCCAACGCGGCAAACCCCGTCTGCAATACGAACGCACCTTCCAGCTTATCCACAATTCTGTGCCCGACAGCCAGGCAGCGCAAATTTTCCTCAGCGGCTTCCGCCAGGGCAAAACCACCGGCGCCAGCGCCGACGATGCCGGTATCGGCGATCTGGATGTAAAGATTGTGGAGGTTCATGGCTGGCCGGCGGCGGAACGCAACGCCCTGGTTGCCTGGTTCAACCAGCACTATCCGGGCACGCAGGTGAGGTTTATGAATTAAACGAAAAGGCCCGAAGGGTTTTGTGAAAACCCTTCGGGTCTCTATCTTAGAGGAGGGGGGAGGCCAGCCGGTATACAGAATCCACAAAGCGGTGTACGGCCGAATAATTATTATATTCGGCCAGCGTCCACTGCTTGCAGCTTTTCAAATCTTCCATGAACTGCGCTTCCATCTCTTTGGCTTTGCCTTCATCATAGATGATGGCGTTGGTTTCGTAGTCCAGATTAAAGCTGCGGATGTCCATATTGGCCGTACCAATGGAGACGACGGCGCTGTCTATATTCAGCGTTTTGGGGTGGAAATAGCCGCCTTCATACAAATACACTTTCGCGCCTGCTTCCACCACTTCGCGGAAATAGGTATGGGCCGCGCGATACGGCACCTGGTAGGTGGAGCCGCGTGGGGTGAACATGAGGTTCACATCTACCCCGGCCAACGCCGCCGCTTTGAGCGCCTCCAAAATGCTCTCATCGGGGATGAAAAAGGGGGATTGCAGATAAATCCGGTCTTCGGCCGAGCTGATCATCAGGAAATAGACCTGGCGGATCGCCTTCCACTGTGAATCCGGCCCACCCTGGGTGATCTGCACCGGCAAGAAGGTATCCACTTCGACGGGGGGATAGTAGGAGGGGCCGGTGATTTTCTCCTGAGTGGTGGTGTACCAGCTAATGGCAAAGCTGGCCTGGAGGCCATGCGCCGCTTCGCCGATCATGCGTAAATGGGTGTCGCGCCAGCGGTCGAACGCGGGTGGCTCAATTTGCTCTTTGTCCAGATTGAGGCCGCCAACGTAACCGATACGGCCGTCAATCACGGCAATCTTCCGGTGGCTGCGGTAGTTGGCTGTGTGCAGCATTTTCAGCGAACGGAATTCCAGATACGGGTGAATTTGCACCCCGACGTCGCGTAAATCCTGTAAATACTGTTTGCTCATGGCCCCGCCGGAAGCATCAAACAGGCAGCGCACTTCTACGCCCGCTTTGGCCCGTTCAATGAGCGCCGCTTTGACCTGAAGGGTGAAATCATCCTCCGTCCAGATGTAGTAATTCAAGTGAACGTGGTGCTGCGCCGCTTGGATGTCGGCCAGCAGGCGCGGGTATTTTTGGGTGGCGTCTTGTAATATCTCCACCTCGTTCATGCCGGTGAGAACGGAACTGGTGCTTTGCTGCACCAGACGCAGCAGCCGCCGTTTGTAGGAGGACGGCCGTTCCTGAGCAATGCGCCGGATATATTCTTCCTGGCGCAGGGCCAACGTCCCCAGATCGGCGGCAAATTCGTCAATCAGCTTGGAACGGGCAATATCCCGTTCCTGGCTAAAGGTATGAGCGCCGCGCCCGAAGAAGATGTAGATCAACACCCCCAACAGCGGAAAAACCACAAACAAAAACAACCAGGCAAACGTAGATTGCGGCGACCGGTTTTCGCTGATAACAAACGCCGCCACGCTAATCACATAGATCGTAAAAATTATGGAAATCAATGTCCAGGGGTCCAATGGGAAATTCTCCTTGATCCAATTTTATGGGCCGAACTATTAAGGTGGGAGTATAGTCGCAGGCAGCCGATTTCTCCAAAAAATCGCTGCCTAGTGCGATTGCATACTCAATTCCCGGCGATTGAAATCGCGGCTACAAACAGCAAAGCCCACCTTCGTGGGCTGGTATCCACCGGGTTTTAGTCGGCGAAGGCCGACTTTGCCTTTTGTTGGTGCAGATTTATCTGCCTTTTCAGGGAGTATACAATCGCCCTAGCTGCCTGATCCTGGCTGCCTGATTTTGTGAAAAACCCATCCACCATTAAAATTGCAACCTGTGAAGACCCTAAAGGTTTTTGAAACCCTTAGGGTCTTAGCTAGAGGTGATATGTCTAATCCTTCTTCCGCTACCATGTCTCAGTTCCGGCACAGCGCCACCATTGCCATTGGCGATATTCAACTACAAGGGGCGCTGACCGGGGCGACGAACAAGTTTGTCAACGGCCGTACCACCGCCCTCACCGAACTACCCCATGCCGACGCCTTGCGCAACCACTTCAAAACTATCCGCTCGGCTACCCTGGCCAACCTGGCCCATTACCTGGAACTGTTTGAAGAGCGGGCCACCGCTGCCGGGGCGCAGGTGCATTGGGCGCAATCGGGGCAGGACGCGGTAGATGTGGTGCTGGGCATTGCCCGGCAGCACGGCGTAAAACTCGTCACCAAAAGCAAATCCATGGCTACCGAAGAAATTCACCTGAACGCCGCCCTGGAAGCCAATGGCATTGAACCGGTGGAGACCGACCTGGGCGAATGGATCATCCAGTTGGCCGGTGAGCCGCCGTCGCACATCATCGGCCCGGCCATCCACAAAACGCGGCATCAGGTGGCGGAACTGTTTAGCAAAGAGGTGGGACGGCCGTTACCCGCCGACGATATTGATGGCCTGACGGCCGAAGCGCGGCGCCTGCTGCGCACCCAATTCCTGGCCGCGGGCCTGGGCATCAGCGGCGGCAATCTGGGCATTGCCGAGACGGGTTCGCTGGTGCTGGTGACAAATGAAGGCAACGGCCGTCTGGTCACCTCCGCGCCCCCCGTTCACATTGCCATCATGGGCATTGAAAAAATTTGCCCGGATTGGGACGCCGCCGCCACCTGGCTGGCGCTGCTGGCGCGCAGCGCCACCGGCCAGCCGATGTCCATTTACACCACCGCCATCACCGGCCCCCGCCGTGCGGACGAACCGGATGGCCCGGAAGAAGTGCATATCATTTTGCTGGATAACGGCCGTAGCCAGCTTGCCGGTACGCCTTACGAAGAAATCCTGCAATGTATCCGCTGCGGCGCCTGCCTGAACGTTTGCCCGGTGTACAAAAAGGCGGGCGGCCACGCTTATGGCAGCCCCTACAGTGGGCCGGTGGGGGCGGTGGTGACGCCGCTGCTTTTTGGTCTGGAAGAGTACGCGGCGCTGCCGCAGGCCAGCACCCTCTGTGGCGCCTGCAAAGACGCCTGCCCGGCGCGTATTGATCTGCCCCGGATGCTGCTGCAACTGCGCCAGGATGAGGTGGCCGCCCACCTGCTGCCCTGGCGCGAACGTAAAGCGGAGGAGTTTGCCGCCTTTGTACTGGGCAGCGCCGGGCGCATGAACTTTTTTACAAAACTGGGACGCTGGGGGCAACGGCCGTTCCAACACGACGATGGCTTAAAGCTGCCGGTGAACGTGGCCGACGGCCGTGCCCTACCCTCCCTGGCCCCCAAACCGTTCCGCCAATTGTGGGCAGAGGGGGAATTGGATAATGCCTGATTATTGTCATTCCGAACGGAGTCTTCGCAGTGAGGAATCTTTCCCCCTCAACGGCGCAGGGGATTCCTCGTCGAAGACTCCTCGGAATGACACATTGTCTGACTGAGGCAACACCTTATGACTGCCGACATGTGGCTGGCCGTAGGCATTTTGGTTGCGGCCGTCTTCCTTTTTATTAGTGAGAAATTGCGGGTAGACATTGTCGCCCTGGGCGTGGTGGTGCTGCTGATGCTCAGCGGCCTGCTCACCACCGGGGAAGCGCTGGCGGGGTTTTCCAGCACGGCCGTACTCACCATTGGCTCCCTTTTCATCGTCGGCGGCGGGGTGATGAACACCGGCCTGGCCGGCACCATTGGCCGCCGCATCCTGGCCATTGCCGGGCACCACGAAGGCCGCCTGACTATCGTTCTCATGGGCGCGGTGGCCCTGCTCTCCTGCTTTATGAGCGATACGGGCACGGTGGCTGTGCTGCTGCCCGCCGCCATCGTCCTGGCGCGTAACGCCAACATCAGCCCCTCGCGCCTGCTCATCCCCCTTTCTTACGGCTCGCTGTTGGGCGGGGCCAGCACCCTCATCGGCACGCCGCCAAACATCATTGTGCGCGATGTGCTGGTAGCCGGAGGGTATGAAGGGTTTAGCTTTTTCAGCTTCACCCCCATGGGTTTCATCCTGACGGTCAGCGGCATTTTGTACATGACCGTTATCGGCCGCCGGTTGCTGCCAGACCGGCGGCCCCAGGTAGACGCACAGCGGCTGCCCACGCCCAAAGAACTGGTCAACGAATACAAATTGCCCGACCAACTGCTGCGGCTGCGGGTACGGCGTGGCTCGGACATCATCGGCAAAACCATTGTGCAAACGGAGTTGGGGCGTGACTTTGGCGTGACGGTGTTAAAAATTATGCGCCCGGTGGAGACACGGCCGTTGTTTGAATTCGCCCGCCGCCCCTTCAACAGCGTACCGCCGACCCCTGCCCCAGACACGGCCATCGTCGCCCAAAATGACACCGTTATCCAGTTGGACGACGTGCTGATCGTCAAGGGGGAAGCGGACGACGTGGCCCATGCTGCCGCCCATTGGAACCTGGGAGTGCAGCCGGCCGTGCCCAAAGACGAAAAGGCGCTCATCAGCCGCGAAGTGGGCGTGGCCGAGGTGCTGCTTCCCCGCCGCTCCAGCCTGATCGGTAAGACGCTGGCCGAAGAGCGGTTTGGCACCAACCATAAACTGACCGTCCTCAGCATCAACCGGCCTGGCGCCCACAAACCGTTGGAACTGGCCTCCACCCGGCTGGCCTTTGGCGATATTTTGCTGGTGCAGGGGCCATGGGAACAAATTGTGGCCCTCAAAAACAAACGGCGCGACTTTGTGGTCATCGGCCAGCCAGAATCCATGATTGAAGCGCCCCGTAAGGATAAGTCCCGGCTGGCGCTGCTCATCCTGGCGGGCATGATTGTGGCTATGATCGCAGGGGTAGCTTCGCTCACGGCCGTGGCCATGGTCGCCGCTCTGGCCATGGTGCTGTCCCGCTGCCTGACAATGGACGAGGCGTATGAGTTTATTGACTGGCGCAGCCTCTTTTTAATTGCCGGGATGATTCCGCTGAGTACGGCGCTGGAAAAGACGGGCGTGGTAGATTGGGCCGCGCAAGGGCTGGTCAGTTCGTTGGGGGCCATTGGGCCGCTGGCGGTGTTGGCCGGGCTGTTTTTATTCACCACCGCCTTCACCCAGGTCATCTCCAATACCGCCACCACCGTTATTGTGGCCCCGCTGGCGCTGGCTTCGGCCAGCCAGTTGAGCGTACAGCCCCAGGCTTTTCTGATGGCGATTGCCATTGCTGCGTCTATGGCCTTTGCCACGCCGGTGGCCTCGCCCACCAACACCCTGGTCATGGGGGCGGGGCACTACACCTTTGGCGACTATGCCAAAGTGGGCATCCCGCTCATCTTTATCGCCCTGGTAGAGGTGGTGTTGGTGTTACCTTTTCTCTTTCCATTTTATTAGAGGGAAGACCCTAAGGGTTTTTGAAACCCTTAGGGTCTGTATACTCCATGAACCCACGCGACGAAATTCTAACCCGATTACGACAGGCACAACGAGATGAAACCCTGCCCCCACCCTGGCAATCCCGGCGCGATTTTCCCGATCTGGCGGCGCGATTCAGGCAGGCGCTCACGGCCGTGAAAGGCGAAGTGCATCAGGTAGACAGTCTGGCAGCGGCCTATGAGCTGACCAACCAGCTATTACGGCAACTAGAGGCGGAAAAGGTGGTGCTGAATGACGAACGGCCGTTGCACAACCTGCCTCGTCTGCCCCACATCACCTATCACCAGGTGGGCCAGGAGGACGGCGCACTGCGCGACTTTTGCGCCAGCGCCGACGCCGGGCTGACCAGCGCCGACGCCGCCCTGGCGGAAACAGGCACCGTCATCCTCACCAGTGGGCCGGGCAAAAGCCGCCTGGCCTCCCTGCTGCCACCCGTGCATATCGCCCTGGTACCCATCACGGCCCTGACCACCGACCTGTTTACCTGGACGGCCGGTTTCAACCGGCAGCTTCCGGCCAACCTGAACTTCATCAGCGGCCCCAGCAAAACGGCCGACATCGAACAAACAATGGCCGTGGGCGTCCACGGCCCTAAACGTTTTATCGTCATTTTGTATGCGTAGCGA
>JAHBVI010000196.1 GCA_019637635.1 Anaerolineae bacterium | reverse complement strand
GACTACTTTGGCCGACCTGGCAGCGGAAGCGGTGCAGCTCCGGCAGCAGCCACGCCGCCGCGACCATATTCCCTACGTGATCCCCGGCCAGGATGTGGCCGTGAATACCCTGCCACTAACGATAAGGGGGGATAGGTGATCACGAGTACCACACCGGCGGCACGGCCGTCTAACCCCTTCACCGCTCCCGTCTGGCTGATTTTTTACGGCTTGCTGGCGCTGGTGGCCTTGTTTGTCGGGGTTTTCATCGTCTTACGCCCGGTGGTGGTGCTGCCACGCATCACCCTGGCGCCCGGCTTCCGCCTGACAGACCAGACCGGGGCGCAGCTTTCCAACGAGGATTTACGGGGCAGCATCACCCTGTACAACTTCACTTATACCGGCTGCCAGGACAACTGCCCCCAAACCAGCACCGTCATGGCCCAGGTGCAGGCGCGGTTGGATGAACTGAATACCGGCGATATTCCGGTGCGGCTGGTGACCATTTCCATTGACCCGGAAAACGACACGCCGGCGCAACTGGCGACCTACGCAGCGCAGCTTGGCGCTGACCCGGCAGTGTGGCAGTTTGTCACCGGCTCACCGGTGCAAATCAAGTCGGTGGTTGGCGGCGGTTTCAGTGTGTATTACGCCACCAGAGAAGATGGCATTCGGTTTGACCCGGCTTTTATGTTGGTAGATGGCGCCGGTCTGTGGCGGGCGGAGTACCGCACGGCCGTGCCCGACGTTGACATTATCTTGCGCGACATCAATCTGTTGGCCGAAGAGGCCCAACACGCCGACGGCCCCTCGCGGCTGGCGTATGAGGCGGCGCATTTGTTTTTGTGTTATCCGCGTTGAGGCGGTAAACCGTAATCGGTGATCCGTAATCGGTGATCCGTAATCGGTGATCGGTAGGACTATGGCGACTATTAGCGAAGGTGTGGAGAAGAAAGGAGGCAGCCGCCGTCTGATTTTGCTGGCGCTGGCGGCGTTGGCGGCGGGCTTGTTGTTGGGTTGGGTGGTGTTGGGCTGGCTACGGCCGTATACCTATCACGGCCTGGAAGTTCACGCCAACACACCTGTCACCAACTTCACCCTCACCGGGCCGGGTGGTCAGCCGGTCAGCCTGGTTGACTTTCGCGGCCAGATTGTTGCCCTCTATTTTGGTTACACCTTCTGCCCCGACGTGTGCCCGGCTACCATGAGCGAACTCAAAAAAGCCATGGCCGAACTGGGCAAACAAGGTGAAGATGTGCAGGTGATTATGGTATCGCTCGACCCGGAGCGAGATACACCAGAGAAACTGGCCGAGTATATGGCCTATTTCCACCCGTCATTCATTGGTCTCACCGGCAGCGAAGACGAGATCATCGCCGCCAGCGTCCCCCTGGGCATCTTTTACGAGCGGCATGAAGGCACTGCCAGCAGTGGTTATCTGGTTGATCATACGGCTACGGTGATGGTGCTGGACAGAAACGGCCGTCTCCGCCTGGTCATCCCTTTCGACACCGCCGGGGAAGACATCGCCGCCGACCTGCGCCATCTGCTGCGCGAATAAATCGTGATCCACGAAGGATGAAATTCATAATTCATCCTTCATAATTCATAATTTCACAAGGAGGTTGATATGGATAAGGACAAGAAAGAATACAAAGTACCGGCAGGCACAATAACCATTTTGGTGATTTTTGTGCTGCTCATCATTGCGTTGTGGGGCAGCGCCTATCTCACGCTGCTGTCCCGAGGAGCGACAGGATAATGCACATAGATACTCGTGAACGCAACTATATTGCCCTTTCGGTTTTGTTGATGCTCATCTTTGCCACGGCGCTGATGGTGAGCGCCTTTGCCTATGGCATCCAGGTGCCCGTGCCTTACGAGCGTGTAGACCCACGCACGGTGGCTACGCCGGGCGCGTCCCCCTGGGGTGACCCGGTGGAAGAACGGGTGCGCGAACTGGCGCCCAACAAGTATGAGGCATACATCCTGGCGCAAACCTGGGTTTTCCTGCCTAACAAAATCACCATACCCAAAGGCTCTTCATTAACGCTCTACGTGACCAGCAAAGATGTGCAACATGGCTTCAACATTCAGGGCACCAACATCAACATGATGATCTTGCCCGGCCAGGTTTCTACCCTGACGGCCACATTTGACAAACCCGGTACCTACAACATCGTGTGCAATGAATACTGTGGCGTCGGCCACCAAACTATGTATGCGACGATTGAGGTGCAACCGTAATCAGTAATCCGTAATCGGTAATCGGTAATCCGTAAACCGCTCACGCATCACGGATTACGCATCACGGATTACGCATCACGGATTACGGAATAAGGAGGTGCTAGATGGATGCTCTGAATGAAATGGTACAGCCGGTAGCGGTACCCCGGTCGTTGTGGAAAACGGCCGTCACCCTGTTCAAACTGCGCGTTGTCTCCCTGCTGCTGCTGGCGGCTTTTGGCGGGGCGGCATTGGGCGCACTGGTTGTCGAGTCGGTTTCCCTGTGGACCTGGTTGCTGCTGGCAGTCACCGGTACATTGTCGGCCGGAGGCGCGTCAGCCATCAACCAATACCTGGAACGGGAACGAGACACCCACATGCGGCGCACGGCGCGACGGCCGTTAGCCAGCGGACAAATTGCCAACCCCGGCCTGGTGCTGGGCATCGGCGTAGGCATGGTGCTGCTGGCGGGGATGCTGGCATTGGCGGCGGGCAAACCGGCGCTGGCCTTCTGGGTGCTGCTGGGCGCGGCCATTTACGTGGGCGTCTACACCGTCTGGCTGAAGCCGCGCACCACGCTCAACATCGTCATTGGCGGCGCGGCGGGCAGTTGCGCCGTCCTCAGCGGCGGCGCGGCGGTGGGCGCCTGGAATGTGTGGGGCGTCTGGCTGCTGGCGGCCCTGGTTTTTGTGTGGACGCCGGTACATTTTTGGGCGCTGGCCATCGCCTACCGCGATGATTATGCCGCCGCCGGCTTTCCCATGCTGCCCGCCCGCGTGCCGCCGGTCACGGCCGCGCGTTGGACGGCGCTGCACACGGTGTTGACGGCCGTGTGCGCCCTGGCGCTCGGTTTCTGGCCTCAGGTGGATGTGTGGTATTTGCTGCCGGTGGGTGTGGTTACGGCCGTGCTCATCCAGCGCACCCTCATCCTGCTGCAAAATCCCGGCCAACGCCGCGCCGCTCTGGCCCTCTTCCACCTCTCCAATCTCTATCTGGCACTCGTTCTCGTCGTCATCATGCTGGCGACTTTATGGAGGTAAATTCATGTACAAAACATCAAACAAACTCACTGCCTGGTACATCGGCATCGGCATGGCCACCCTCTTTGTGGGTGGTTCGCTGGGGCCAATCCAAAAGCTGGAACACGTGGGCATCAACCTGTATACCGCCCTCAACAGCATCGGCCTGGCCAGTTACTATCAGGGTCTAACCATTCACGCCGTTCTCAACGCCCTGGTCTGGACCACTTTCTTTATCGTTGGCTTTTTCACCTTCATCATCCCCCGCAGCCTGGAAAAGCCACTGACCATGCCCAAACTGAACGTCCTGTCCCTCATCCTCATGGTCGTCGGGCTGGTCATGGCCGCCATTCCCATCCTGTTGAACCTGGCGACCGTCCTGTTCACCTTTTACCCGCCGTTGCAGGCCAACCCCTTCTTTTACATCGGCCTGGTGCTGGTCGTCGTTGGCTCCTGGGTAGCCGGTTATGGCTTCTATGCCACCTACATTTCCTGGCGCAAGGAACACAAGGGGGAACAAACGCCACTTATCGCCCTGGGCAGCATTATCACCATGGTCATGTGGCAGATTGCCACCCTCGGCGTAGCTATTGAACTGCTCGTCTTCGTCATCCCCTGGTCGTTTGGCCTCGTCGCCGGGGTAGACCCGCAGTTGGCGCGTACCTTCTTCTGGTTCACCGGCCATCCGCTGGTTTACTTCTGGCTGCTGCCCGCATACATCTCCTGGTACTGCATGGTGCCCAAGCAAGCTGGCGGCAAATTATTCAGCGAACCGTTGGCGCGGCTGGTTTTCTGGCTCTTCCTGGCGCTCTCCGTGCCGGTGGGGCTGCACCACCAATTTGTGGACCCCGGTGTGCCGCAAGGCTGGAAGATCGTCCATTTTGTCCTCACTTTCAGCCTGTTCATCCCCAGCATGATTACCGCTTTTACGGTCATTGCTTCCCTGGAGATTGGTGGGCGGGCGCGCGGCGGTACGGGGCTGCTCAATTGGGTGCGTTACCTGCCCTGGGACAATCCCTCTTTCGCCGCTCAAAACCTGGCGATGATCCTGTTTGCCTTTGGCGGCATCAGCGGCCTCACCAATTCCAGCTATAACCTGAATCTGGCTATCCACAACACCATGTGGGTGCCCGGCCATTTTCACCTGACGGTGGGTTCGGCCGTGACCCTCACCTTCATTGGCATTGCCTATTGGCTGGTGCCCATGCTGTCTAACAAACCGCTGTGGAGCACCAAAATGGGTGTCTGGCAGGCGTGGACGTGGTTTGTGGGCATGTTGCTCATGTCCAATGCCCTGCACATTATCGGCCTGAACCTGAGCGTACCCCGCCGCACCATGTTGGGCGCGGCCCCCTACGCCGCCACCGACTGGCAGCCGATGTTGATTGAAGCTGCCATTGGCGGTACGATTCTGGGTATCAGCGGGCTGCTCTTTTACATCAACATGACGGCCACGGTCTTACAGAAGAAACGGCTGGAAACGCCCATCGAAATGCCGGTGGCCGAGGTGTACCATTCTGAAGAACCGGTACCCAACTGGCTGGATGCCTGGCGGCCCTGGATTGTGGTAACAGTTCTGTTAATTGTGGTGGCATATGGCCCGGTTCTGGTAGACTTAATATCCAATATGCAGTTGACCTCACCTGGGTTTAAGGTGTGGTAGAGTCTGGCGTAGCGTTGTGACTGATGGCACGACGCTACACCAAAAACACTATTTGTACGGAGGTACTTCAATGCGTAAGTTTAGTTTAGTGGTTTTAATGGTTCTGGCTCTTTCCCTGCTTCTGGCTGCCTGTGGCGGCGGGGGCAGCGAACCGGCCAGCGATAGTGCGGCCGTCGCTCCGCGTTCGGGTGGCAACGCCGCCAATGGCGAAAAGCTGTACAAACAGCCGGTCATCGGCAAAAACAGCGCGCCCGGCTGCAACACCTGTCATTCATTGGATGAGGGTGTGGTGTTGGTTGGCCCGTCACACGCCGGGATGGGCACACGGGCGGCAACGGCCGTGTCCGGCCAATCCGCCGAAGATTATCTGCGTGAGTCCATCACCAACCCCAACGCCCATGTGACGGAAGGGTACGCCCAGGGCGTCATGTACCAAAATTACGGTACGGATTTGACCGAACAGGAAATCAACGACCTGGTAGCCTTTTTGATGTCTCAGAAATAGATCAAGAGATGGGGAGATTGGAGACAGGGGATTGGGAGATTAACCAATCGCCAATCTCTAATCTCCTATCTCTCCCCCCATGACTCTCCTCAAACCAAAAGACCCCGAACTGCTGCCCGGAGCCGACCCAGACACAGATTGCCAGATAATACCCGAACCCCCGATTGCCCCCACCCCCGATGAGGATGAGGACGAACACGAACACGCCGTCACCTGGACGGCATTGGGCGAGAGAGATCGCCGTGTGCGGGAAGGGCTGGCAGGTTGGCGGCGACGGCCGTCGCCCTGGGCCGTCTGGCTGGAAAAAGTGGCGCTGGCCGTAGAAAAGCCGGTCAATCGCGCCATCGGCAACAACCGGCTGAACCCCTTTTACCACACCGGCCCCATTGCCCTCTTTTTGCTGCTGGTAGTGGGGCTGACCGGATTTTATCTCTTTCTCTTTTTTCAGTACGGGTACGAAGCATCTTACCAGTCGGTGGTGCGTTACGACAACCAATTCATCGCCCGCGCCATACGCGCCATCCACCGCTATGCTTCCGGCGCGCTGGTCATCACCACCCTGCTGCACGCTTACCGCACCCTGTTCATGGAGCGGTTTCGCGGGCCGCGCTGGCTGGCCTGGGTGACGGGCATTGTCCTCACCGGCATCATCTGGCTGGCGGGCGTCACCGGCTACTGGCTGGTGTGGGATACGCGGGCGCAACTCATCAACGATAGCTTCATCCGCTTTTTAGACAGCTTCACCCCCTGGGCCGCCGGTTACGTGACGCTGCTGATGGATGCCGAGATTACGGGCAAAAGCTGGCCCATTTTGCTGGTGATTTTGGCGGTGCATGTGCTGTTGTTTTTAATTGCGGCCGTATTTTTCTGGCTGCACATTCGTCGCCTGAAGCGGGCCAAATGGCTGCCGGAAATGCACTGGCTGGCCGGCCTGACGCTGCTGCTGGTAACGGTGGGCATCGCCTTTCCGCTTACCCTGCTGCCACCGGCCAACCCGTTGACGCGGCCAATGGGCGTGAACCTGGACCCGATATTTTTGTTCTTTTTGCCGGTAGCGGGGCAGAGTACGGCCGTACTCCTCTGGTCATCTCTCCTGGTGATTACGCTCGTCGCTCTGGCGCTGCCCTGGCTCACCCGCGACCAGGCGCTGCAACCAGCAGCCAACCAACCCACCACCCTGCCCAAAGTGCATATCATCAAAGATCGCTGTACGGGCTGCACCAAATGTGCCCTGGACTGCCCCTATGGGGCCATTACCATGGTCGAACGGCACGATGACAAGCCGCACAAATTTATCGCCATTGAAGACCCCAACTTGTGCGTCTCCTGCGGCATTTGCGTGGGGTCGTGTGATGGCGTGGCGGTGACGATGGGCGATTTGCCGCCCGCCCTATTGTGGGACGAAATTGCCCTACGCCTGTCCTTAGCGCGCGCCAAAACGGAAGAGCCGGTCAAACTGGTCTTTACCTGCGAACGCCACGCCACGCATAATGGACGCCTGCTTGCCAACGAGCCGCAAAACGTGGAAATAATTGCCCTGCCTTGTGTGGGGGTGCTGCCGCCGGACGTGCTGCCGCGCGTGCTGGCCTCTGGCGCGAGTGCGGTGCAGGTGATTGGCTGCCCGCCGGAGGATTGCCGCAGCCGGGAGGGGAATTTGTGGACGGCGCAGCGGCTCATGCGGCATCGGGTGCCACGTTTGAAACGGCCGTATGCCCAGGCCCCCATTACGGCCGTGTGGCCGGCTCCCAACGAGTTTGCCCAGGCGCTGCAAACACCGCCGGTCATGCTCGCCGATGATTCCGGCCAGACAAAACCCGATTATATGGCCTCGCGACGTTACTATCTGCCGCTAACGTGGCGACATTATGTGGTGGCATTTGGACTGCTGCTGCTGGTATTGCTGGCGCAAATCTGGTTGACGGACGTGTGGGCGGCTACGGCCGTGACCCACTCCCCGCGTATCGCCATTATCCTGCCCGACCCGGCGGCGGCGCTGGCGCTGCCACCCCAACAACCGGTAACGCTGCACCTGGCGCTGGATGGTCAGCCCGTTTTGAGCCAGTCGCTCACCCCTGACGAATTGGGTACGCCATTTTTTGCCGAGCAACCGGTGGAGCCGGGTACGGCCGTGGCTGAATTGTGGCTGGAACTGGGGGACGGGAACGGCCGTGTCATTTTATTTGACGATACCGTGACGCTGACTCCTGGAACGGTGCTGCGTTTGCAATACAAACCAGACCATGCCACCCACTGTTTTAAAAACGCCTGCGCTCAATAACCCTCCCTCAAACCTGGCGAGATGGAACCATTCTCGCCAGGTTAAAATTCTAATTCCACACCCCCAACACCTCTGGCCCCCGATCCAATTCCCAGGGATAGATGATGTAAGCGTCGGTAACGGCCGCATAATAAGTGGGCGTAATTCCGGGATACAGGGAAGTAGATGGTTTGTAGTGCAGCACGCAAGTGTCCGGCATCCCGCCGGCGGCATCAATCCGGTTGGCTACCGTGACCATATTACGCCCTTTAGTCCAGACATCATCTACCACCAGCACCCGCCGCCCGGCCAGGGCGGCATCGGCCGGGAATTGAATAAATTCGGGAATGGCGTATTTTTCCGGGCCGGGAATTTGCAGGCCGGGAAAATCGGCCGGGAAGCGCACAGAGGCAGTCAGCACATAGGTGATATTGAGCGCTTCGGCCAACAGCCCGCCCGGTATGATACCGCCGCGGGTGATGATAACCATACTGTCATAACGGCCGTGAATTTGCGGCGTTAGATAATCAATCAGTTTGTCTACATCAGACCACGTGAGAACTTCACGACGCATGGGGTTCTCCTGGGAAAATTATGAATGATGAAGGATGAATTATGAAGTTTCATCCATCGCAGCAAGTCCCACAGAGCGGGCTGCCTTCCTTGATAAAAAATGCAGGCATACCCGGTTTGGGATATGCCCGACGTGTTATGCTACCCGTTTGGGGGAAGACTGTCAACTTTCCGTGAACCGTAATCCGTGAACCGTAATCGGATTACGGATTACCGATTACCGATTACGGATTACCGATTACGGCTGCACCACCGGCAGCACCACGTGAAAATGGCTGCCGGGCAGGGTCTTTTCGTCGTACCCGGCGCTGTCGGCCCATACTTTGCCATGGTGAGCCTCCACAATGCCGCGCACAATCGCCAATCCCAGGCCAGAACCGCCGCCTTTGAATTTAGTCTTGCCGCTGGAGTGCAGCGCGATCTGCCCGGTCTGGTAAAACTTGGAAAATATCAACTCACGGGCATCGGGGGGAATGCCAATACCGGTATCGCTAATAATGATTTCCACATAGCCGGGCACATCCACCACGGCCGTTTCACCATCGGCGGCTCTCTCACTATCCGCAGCCGGCAGCAGGGCGTGGGTAATGGTGATCCGCCCGCCATCCGGCGTGTACTTGATGGCATTCAGCAGCAAATTGGAAAAGACCGAACGCAGCCCTTCCACATCGCCTTCAATGTCCGGCACGGCCGTCATCGGCTCTACCACCAGCAGCAAATTACGCTGCGCCAGCGCCTCCGCCAGCGAAAGATGCACCCGTTCCAGCAATTTCCCCAACGAAAGCGGCTGAAAATGCAGTTCCAACGCCTGGTTGTCAATTTTTGCCACGTTGAGCATGTTATTGACCACCTCATGCAAACGCAGCGCCCCCTGGAAAATCCCTGTTACCAATTCATGGTGGTAACTGTTTCCGGTAATATCTGCTTCTTGCAGCAGCATCTGGCTGTAGCCTCTGATCGTCGTCAGCGGGGTGCGTAATTCGTGGGCGGCCACATTGATGAAATCCGTCTTGGCCTGATCCAGCCGCGCCAGTTGAATCACCGCCTCCGTGCGCTTTTCCACTTCATAGGCAAGTTGGCGGTTAAACTGATCAATACGGTTATACAGTTCGGCGTTATGCAGGGCTACGGCGGCCTGCACGGCAAATGTGGTAGCCGGGGCCGTGTCTTCCTGGCTGTACGCCTCGTCCCGTTCCCGCACCAACGACAACATGCCAATGACCACTTTTTCGTGAATAAGCGGTACGCCTAACCACGATTTAGCCTCCGGCAGCCCGGAAACGTGGGTCCAGTTTGGTTGTTTGGAAACATCGGGCAAAACGAGGGGTTTTTGGGTGCGGTGAATGGTGAGATAGACGTCATTTTCATCGGTTGTGTCTAACGAAACACGAATTTGCAGCGGCTGGCTGTGAACGGGAAAGCCACGCGCAGCCACAATTTCTAATTCGTTATGGTCGTGCAGCAGCAAAGCCGCCCGGTCATACGGCACCACAGAGGCCAACTGCTCCAGAATGTTACCCAATACCTCTTCGCGGTTGAGGGTGCCGGAAAGAGCCAGGCCAATTTCATACAGGGTTTCGGCCATATGCCGCCGACCAGATTCCCGCTGGTAGAGGATGGCGTTGCGGATGGCTACGGCCGTTTGCGCAGCCAACGATTGCAGGGCCAGAATGTGGTCGGCTTCAAAGGCCATCACATCCCGGCTTTGAATGTCTAGCACCCCCATCATTTTTTGCCCGGCCACCAGGGGCAGCGCCAGTTCGGAACGCATCCGGGGCAGCAAATTCGGGCTGATGCCGGGTAAGTCACAAACGCCATTATTGGCGCAGACGGTTTCTTGCTGCCAGGCAGCCACGCCCATGGCCTGACGGCCGTCTAAATAGGCGCCAATGGTATAGGTGTGGGAAACAGTACCCGCCTGGGCAAAACGGGAAACGGAGAGGTCTTTTTCCAGCAGATAGAGACCCACATAATCAAACTGAAATTGTTGATGCAGCAGGTGAACAATATCGCTCAGCAAACTTTCAAAATCGGGGTTGGCGGTAATTTCCTGGCCCAGCGCGCCGCTGGCTTCAGCCTGGCGGCGCAGCAGGCTCAGGCGCTGGAAGGTGCGGTAGCGGGCAATCTCCATGATGAGGGTGACGGCAACGGCCGTGACCACCAACCACATCACCAATCCCCCGCCGGCAAAACGGGTGGCCAGCCAGGCCACCACGCTCACTCCGGCCAGCGCCGCCATAAACACCAGCAAAATTTCCAACCAATGACCGGTGACGATCTTTGCCAGCCGCCGCAACCAGAGATTCATGTTTCATCTCGGGGTCGGGTTGGGCAGGCTGCCCAACCCGACCACACACTCAGCGAATGGTGATAGGAATTTCGTTTGACAATGTATGAAAAGTTCCTTGCCCATTCATGCAGGTTTGAAAACCGTCAAAACAGACAACCGTGCGTAAAGTATAATTGCCCGGCTCCGGTAAGGAAAGCCAGGAAGCCCAGGTTAAACCTTCCGGCGGCATCACATCGTTGTTGCCACCCCAATTGTTCTGGTACCACTGGGGTCGGTCTACGCCATCTTTGCGCGGCAAAACGCCAATGGTGGAGTAGGGCACCCCTGCGCCAGAGGTGTTGGCAATAGTCCACTCATACCAGATCTGGCCGTTTACGGTGGGATTGGTGCGCCAATCTTGCAGCACAAAACTGGTAGCCGTCAGCCCCCGATGGTTGCCGGGTTGGGGGCCGGGTGGCGGCGCGGGTGTGTTGGTGGGAGGAATGGGCGTCGGGGTGTTGGTGGGTAAGATAACCGGAACCGGGGTGTTGGTGGGGGGCACGGCCGTTGGTGTTTCGGTGGGTGGCGGAGGGGCTGTTGGT
>JAHBVI010000195.1 GCA_019637635.1 Anaerolineae bacterium | reverse complement strand
TGAACTGGTCTCGATGCTGGAACCAAACATTGTGATACCCATGCATTACCACCTGCCCCAATTACAGCTTGAATTGGAGGAAGTAGACCGCTTTTTGAAGGAGATGGGCATCACCGATTTGCGCCAGGAGGACAGTCTGAAGATCAGCCTGGCCAATCTGCCAGAGGAAACGGAAACGGTCTTGTTAACACCGAGGATATAGATTATGCCCACCAAATTATTGATGCGTTGGGATATTCGCCCCGATTCGGAAGCAGAGTATTTTGAATTTCTGGTTCACGAGTTTATTCCTGGCTTGAATAAACTGGGCATCATGGATATTCAGGTGTGGTATACGCAGTATGGGGATTGTGAGCAGAAGTTAGCCAGCGGCATTGCCCCCTCGTTGGAAAAGATGCGCGTGGCGCTGAACAGCCCGGAATGGGAAAGCCTGTCCGGTCAGTTGCAGCAGTATGTGGATAATTTTCACAAAAAGGTTGTGGCGGCTACAGGGGGATTTCAACTCTAACCAGACAATAAAAAAGCCGGCACCATCTGTGCCGGCTTTTTTTACCGTTCATGTGGCCGGCGCCGCTACTTTTTCTACAGGGGCGCTGCTTTTACCGGTATCTGTGCTTGATTCGCTCTTGGTGGCAGCATCCCCACTCTTGCTTTCCGTTGTACTCTTCGCCGTGCCATCGCTCTTGCTGCTGGCGGCTTTTGCCGAGCCGTTCCGGTTATCGGTCACATAAAAGCCGCTGCCTTTGAACACAACCCCGACGGAATTGACAACTTTGCGTAACTGTGGCTCGCCACAGGAGGGACAATCTACCAACGGCGATTCGGACATCCGCTGGTTGCGGTCAAATTCATAATGACAGCTTCGGCATCTATAGGTGTATATGGGCATAATTTCGTTCCTACCAAGAAAAGATTAGGAGATTGGGAGATTAGGAGATTAATTCTGCCAATCTCTCAACTTATTAGTCTCCGAGTTCGCGGTTATTGTAGCGGTCACACCCTTGTTTGACAATGTGACACCGGTATGCTATAGAGGCGGCGTAAAATTTCTATAAGAATTCTCAACCTGATTTTCGTCACTCGTCACTCGTCACCCGCCACAGGTCACTGGCAGAGAACCAATGACAACAAAGGAAACATCCATGAGCGACTACACCTTGCGTAACTTTATCAACGGCCGTTGGCAACACGCCCACACCGAACAGTATCTAGGGGTGGTGAATCCGGCAACGGCCGTGACCCTGAGCCACGTCCCACTATCACCCGGCGCAGATGTGGACACGGCCGTGCAAGCCGCCCAGGCCGCCTTCCCCGATTGGCGGCGCACCCCCGCCGGCGACCGCATCCAATACCTCTTCAAGCTCAAGACGGTGCTGGAAGAACACCTGGATGAGTTGGCGCGCATCATCACCAACGAGTGTGGCAAAACCTACGCCGAAAGCGTCGGCGAAATTCGGCGTGGCATTGAAAACGTGGAGGTCGCCTGCGGCATCCCCTCGCTGATGCAAGGGTACAACAACGAAGACATCGCCCCCGGCATTGATGAACACCTGTTTCGCCAACCGTTGGGGGTGGTGGCGGCCATCACCCCCTTCAACTTTCCGCTGATGATCCCCCTCTGGTTCCTGCCCTACGCCATCGCCACCGGCAACTGCTTCATCCTCAAACCGAGCGAGCGGGTGCCCATGTCGTCGCAGCGTTTTTTTGATCTGGTCGCCCAAACGGGGTTGCCGCCGGGCGTCTTGCAACTGGTGAATGGCGGCAAGGAAGTGGTAGACGCGCTGCTGGATCATCCGGCGGTGCGGGCGATTAGTTTTGTGGGGTCCACGCCGGTGGCGCAGTACATCTACGGCCGTGCCGCCGCTAACGGCAAGCGCGTGCAATGCCAGGGTGGGGCCAAAAACCCGGTGGTGATTATGCCCGATGCCGATATGGACACGGCCGTGCGCATTATGGCCGATTCCGCTTTTGGCTGCGCCGGGCAGCGTTGCCTGGCGGCGTCCGTGGCTATCACCGTCGGCCACGCCCAGACCACCTTCACCGAAGCCATCGCCGAGGCCGCCGCCAGCCGCGTGGTGGGCTACGGCCTGGACGCGGGCGTGCAGATGGGGCCGGTGATCAGCCCGGCGAGTAAAGGCCGGATTGAGCAGTTAATTGGCCTGGGGGAGCAAGAAGGGGCGCAGGTGTTGGTAGACGGCCGTAACCGCCACGTGTCCGGCTATGAAGACGGCTATTTTGTCTTTCCCACCGTCCTCAACGGCGTCCATCCCCAGAGCGAACTGGCCCGCACGGAAATTTTTGGCCCGGTACTCAGCCTGACGCCGGTGCGGGATATTGACGAGGCGATTGGGGTGGTGAACGGCCGTGCCTACGGCAACATGGCCTGCATTTTCACCGGCAGCGGCGCCACCGCCCGCCAATTCCGCTACGCCGCCGACGCCGGGAACATCGGTATCAACATTGGCGTGGCCGCGCCTATGGCCTTCTTCCCCTTCAGCGGCTGGAACGAGAGCTTCTACGGCGACCTGCACGCCCAGGGGCGGCACGGCGTAGAGTTCTACACCCAGACCAAAGTCGTCGTCGAACGCTGGCCCAGCGAATGGAGCCGCCAATTCTAGTCCGCGAAAAAACGCGAAGTGGCGCGAAGAAAAAAGAACCGGAGGGGAGGCTTTAGCCGACAGCCGCAACTCTACGAAATCATTTTGCGTCACGACTCACGGGTGGTGGCGGCGTAATCGGTGTAGCCACCGGTGTACTCCGTGAAACGGCCGTCCTGCAATTCCACCACCCGATCCACCACCTTGTCCAAAAAATAGCGGTCATGGGAGATGACCAGCACCGCGCCCACAAACTCGTCCAGCGTTTGTTCCAGCACCTCAATCGAGGCGATGTCCAGATTGTTGGTCGGTTCATCCAGCAGCAGCAAATTGGGCCGGGTCAGCACCAGCTTTGCCAACTGCAAGCGGCTGCGCTCGCCGCCGCTGAGATTGTGAATCGGGGCGCGAATCTGGTTATAGGTGAAGAGGAATTTATGCAGAAAGGCGACCGCATCCCCTTCGCTCAACGGCGCGGTGTGGCGAATTTCGGTGAGCAGGGTGTTGTCGTAATTGAGCGTTTCTTGCTCCTGAGCGTAGTAACCAATTTTGTTGCTGGGGCCAATTTTGATGACGCCCTGGGGCACACTTTCCGGGTCGAGCAACTGCCGCAGCAGCATGGATTTGCCCACGCCGTTGGGGCCAACCAGCCCCACCCGTTCACCGTGCCAGAGGGTGAGATTGAGACTGCGCCAGAGGCGACGGCCGTCCGGCAAGGCCATGCCCACGTTTTCCAGTTCCAGCACTTTGTTGCTGCCGCGCCAGCCGGTCAGGTTCAGCGTCATACGCCGGGCATCGGTCACTTTTTCTACCTTGTCCATGCGATCGAGCATCTTCTGGCGGCTGCGCGCCTGGCGGATGTGCCGTTCATCCACCACAATGGAAGCCCACAATTCAAAACGGGCGATGGCCGCCTCGATGCGGGCAATCTCCTTTTGCTGCGCCTGGTATAGCTGCTGCTGCCGCAGGCGGCGCAGTTCGCGCTCGGTGGTGTAGGCGGTGTAGTTGCCGGGGTAGAGGGTGAGACGGCCGTTCTCCAATTCGGCAATATGCGTGGCCACTTCGTCCAGCAAATAGCGGTCGTGGGAGATAATAATCACGCAGCCGGTGTACTGGTTCAGCACCTTTTCCAGATGCTCTTTGGCGGGCACGTCCAGATGGTTGTCCGGTTCGTCCAACAGCAAAAGGGACGGCTGCTGCGCCATCAGTTTGGCTAACTGCACCAGCTTTTTCTGTCCGCCACTGAGCAGGTGGGTGGGTGTATGCCAGTGCGCCTGCTCCAGCCCCACGCGCTGCAACGCTTCTTTGACGCGGCTCTCGTACCGGGGGCCATCCAGCCGGTCATATTCGTCCAGGGCACGGCCGTGCTGCGCCATCACCTTTTCCAATCTGTCCGGGTCATTGTAAACGGCGGGGTCGGCCATTTGGGCTTCCAGGTGGGTCAGCTTTTCTTCTACGGCCGTCAGGTTGGGCACGGCCGTCATCGCTTCTTGCAAGGTGGTACGTCCGTCGGCCAGCGTAGGTTCCTGTTCCAACCGCCCCCAGGTCAGGCCCGGCGCGCGGAAAATGGAGCCGTCAGCCAGCGGTAGTTCCCCGGCGATGAGCTTCATCAGTGTGGATTTGCCCACGCCGTTTGGCCCCACCAGCCCAATGCGCTGCCCGGCCTGCACTTCCCAGCTAATCCCCTGGAAAATAACCCGCCCGGCCAGATTTACGGCCACGTTGTCTACATTCATAATAATTTCTGCCATGATCGTTTCTCCAAAAACAGGGTTTGCGGAGGGGTGAAGCAGTCGGGAAACTACTTCATCTGCTCCGCACAACTCCATTCCCAACTGCCTCGCCCCTACTTCGCCTTTATTCGCGTCCTTCGCGGATCAAAAAAGCCGAGGGGTGGCCTCGGCTTTCTTTACAAACAAATCCCTAAAAAGGATATAAGA
The DNA here is from genome assembly GCA_019637635.1 of Anaerolineae bacterium. GTDB lineage: Bacteria > Chloroflexota > Anaerolineae > Promineifilales > Promineifilaceae > CAADGU01. The sequence continues at coordinate 6,603 of JAHBVI010000195.1, read as the reverse complement.
GTTTACATAACATTCTTATCCGAGGCGCGTGGAACTGACCTCAGCGTGAAGCAGCCTAAAGATGATGTGCGGACAATCTGTCCCGTGTAGCCGGATAAGAATAACATGATGCGGCAAGTGTATCGCAGACGGCCGTAACGCGCCAAAATTCGTAATCCGTTATTCGTAAGCCGTTATTCGTAAGCCGTTATCCGTTATCGGATTACGGATCACGGCTTACGGATTACGAATCACGGCTCCCCACCGGGTGATTGCAAAAAGGGCAAACAGGGATCGGCGTCATAGCCCAGGGTGACGCGATAGTCGGTGGCGCCGGTAGAGGGTGACTGGATGATGTCTTCCGGCCGGCGGTGGAAGAGCCAGCTTAGCAGGTTGGCGTCGGCCCCTTTGAGATTGGGGCCAAAGTATTCAATAGTAGTGCGGGCGGGGGTTTCGGCGGCGGCCACATATACCGGCGTGAAGCCGTACCAGGCCAGATTATCGGCCATTTGCCGGTACATGATGTAATCGGCTGTGACAACTTCAGCGGTGAGCGACGGCCGCACCGCCCGATTCAGCGCCGACGGTTCCATCAGCCGCCGCAAAGTGGGTTCCGCTTCCGCCCATTGCAATAGTTGTACCGAACCACCGGCGGGGTCTCGCCAGGACTTAAAAGCGGCATACGGCAGCGTCAGGTGGCGCACGCCGTTGGCTTCCACGGCCGGGGCCAGCGCCGCCAATTCCAGCATCACCGGCAGGGGAATGTCCGTTTCCACGTGCTGCCGGTAGGCGTTCCACAAATTGGGCAACTGTGGCAGCATCTCCAGCGCCAGCCCCTTGCGGAAAATGGCTTGAAGTACCCGCTGTTGGCGCAGGCCACGCTCAAAATCATTGGTGGTGCGCCGCGAGCGGGCAAACCAGAGCGCCAGGTCGCCGTCCATCGGCTGTACACCCGGTTCCAGGGTGAACAGTTCCCAATTCTCCTCTACCTCCGGGTCCAGTTCCGGCGAGATGAGCCGCCAGTCGGTCAGCGGGCAGTTGACCACCATGTCAATGCCGCCTACGATGTCTACGGCCGTCTTGAACCCATCAAACCCAATGCGCGCATAATAATCCACCGGGATGCCCAGGTTATAGGCAATGGTGTCCTTAATCAGCCCGCCGCCTGCGCCGGGGTAATCGCTGCCATGCCCGTGTGGCAGCGCCAGGTTGATGCGCGTCATGCGCCAACCGGGAATGACCACGTACAGGTCGCGTGGCAGGCTGAGCATGGTAGCCGTTTTGTTTTCGCGGTCAATGGAGACCAGGATAAGGCTGTCCGTGCGCCCGCCTTGTGGTGTGGTCACGTCATTGCCCAACAGGATGATGTTGGTCACGTGGTCGGGTTTGGCAAAGAGGGAGATGGGCGTGGGCACGGCCGTGCCCGGCGGATGGGCGGTGGCGTCAATGGTGGCATAGGGTGTGTGAGAGGGAGATGGAGTGACGGAGGGAGCAGGTGATGGGGTGACAGAGGGAACGGGTGAGGGGGTGAGGGTGGCGAGAGCGCTGGGGCGAGCAGGTGCGGGGGTGACGGAAGGTGACAGGGTGACAGAAGCCGTTGGAGGGGCAACGGCCGTGTCTACAGCAATTTGTGTTGATAGTTGGGTAGGTGTATCTGGCACGGAAGTTGTCTGTATAGTCGGGCTGGTTGAGCAGCCGGACAAGAACATAAACACACTCCATATCGCCAGCAATATGTCAGCCCGAATCTTCATCATCAATCACTTTGGGATAAACTTCATCCAACTGCGTTAGCTCATTATTATCAGATTGCCACCAGAACCTTAGACGTACCTGACCGGTAATAATATACCAATATCCCTCAATCAGATAGGCTGCCAAAATGATGCCTAACAACCCCCAAAATAGCACGGCCCGATCCTGAAACAGCAAGCCCAAAAGAAAAAGCACCCCCAATGTAATCTTGTTAGCAACATATTTCTTAAAGAAGCCCGGCTTTTTTGGTTCAAGTATCCCCCCTTTGCGAACTACACGCGCTTGAATACCCAACACCACAAAGAATAAAATTAGAAGGATGATTACAACCCCAAATATCTGGCTCATCTTATACCTCCATTAAATTAGCATATCTGCGCTGATAGTTGGTCAGGATGAAAACAAGATGGTGATAGGATTAACTTATTGCTCGCATTATACTTGTTAATGGCGATTGGAAAACGAGTAATAGGAAATTGGTTATGCTGCAAAAAGAGACAGATGTCATTGTTGTGGGGTCGGGGCCGGGTGGGGCGACGGTGGCACGGGAACTGGCGCAGTCGAACGCCGGGTTGGGGATCACGCTGCTGGAACACGGCCGTGACTGGCGCACCACCCCCCTCTACGGCACCTACCCCGGCGGCATGATGTACACCGACAAAGCCTCCTTCCTGACCACGCAGGAGGGGTTGAGCATTGTACGGCCGTTGCTGGTAGGCGGGGCCACGAGTATGTATTGTGGTTGTGCGGCACGGCCGTTGCCCTGGTGGCAAACGCGCTACGGCATAGACCTGGACGCCACCACCGACCAGACCATCGCCGAACTGCACATCGCCCCACTGCCACCTGCCTTGCGCGGCGTGGCTTCCACCCGCATCGCCGCCGCCGCCGCCGACCTGGGCCAGGATTGGCAGCCCCAAGAGAAGTTTATGCAGCCAGAACGAACGGGTGATTTTGCCTGCGGCGCAACCTGTATGTTGGGCTGCCGCTGTGGAGCCAAGTGGAACGCGGCCGAATACGTGGACGAAGCAGTGCAAAACGGTATAGATTTGTGGACGGGGACGAAGGTGGAGCGGATGTTGGTGAGCAACGGCCGTGCGGTCGGCGTCTGGGGCAAATGGCGCGGCAAAGCCTTTGCCATGTACGCGCCGGTGGTCATATTGGCAGCGGGCGGCATTGGCACGCCGCTCATCTTGCAGCACACCGGGTTAACCGCCGCCGGGCAGGGCATGACCATGGACACGACCGTCATGGTCTACGGACTGGCCCCGTACAAAGGCATTGGCAACGAACCACCCATGACCTGGAGCTACGCCGATGACGACCTGGGGGTAATGTACTCCACACTCATTGACCCCTGGCTCAATTACCCCATTGCCATGCTGCGCAAAGGGCCGGCCTACCCGCTCACCTGGCATCGTTGGGGGCGTACCCTGGGGGTGATGATCAAACTCAAGGACGAAATCAGCGGCTTTGTGCGGGCGCAGCCGCGAGGATTCACAATCAGCAAAGGGCTGACCGACCATGACCGGCAGCGGTTGGCCGCTGCCGAAGCGGTTGCCGGGCGCATTTTGCGGCAGGCGGGTTGCGACCCGGACACCATTTTCACTACGCCGCTGCGGGGCACTCACCCCTCCGGCACGGTACGCATTGGCGAAATGCTCACGGACGATCTGGAAACGGAAATTCAAAACTTGTATGTCTGCGACGCCAGCGTCTTCCCCGAAGCATTAGCCCGCCCCACCGTTCTGACCATCATCGCCCTGGGCAAACGCCTGGCAGCGCATTTGCGCGTGGTTCATAAGCGATGAGAAACGGCTTGCAAATGTCATTCCGAGCGAAGTCTTCGGAGCGAGGAATCCTTCTACTCGGCCAGGAGAAAGCTTCCTCCTCGAAGAGTAGCCTGCCCTGAGGCATCGAAGGGTCGGAAAGACAGGTGAAGTGTGAAAGTCGAGAAGGCTTATTTAACGGCGTATAAAGAGGCATCTACGTAATCTTTGATGATCTGGCGATGGATGGACATACCCTTCAAGATCGGTTAGAGCAGTGGCCCCGGCTGCCCTACGGCCGTACCCCCACCCCCCTTGAACCCCTCCCCAACCTCACCCGGCGGTTGGGTGGCCCGCAGTTGAGCGGCCCGCAGTTGAGCGGCCCACAGTTGTGGATTAAACGGGATGATGGCTATGGCCCTGGCCTGGGCGGCAACAAGGGGCGCAAGCTGGAATTCCTGATGGCCGAGGCGCTGCGCCAGGGACAACGCAAAGTCGTTACCTTTGGCGGGCTGCAATCGAACCATGCGCGCATGACGGCGGCGGCCTGTGCGGCGTTGGGAATGGAAGCGCACCTGTTTTTCTTTGCCCAACGGGCGTCCGCCCTCCCCGGTAATCTGCTCCTGGACACCCTCTTTAACGCCCGCCTCCACTTCATCCCCTTTGGCGGCGGCAGCGGCGCCAGCCTGACGTTGGAGCAGACCAACCGGCTGGTGCGCTGGCTGTCGTGGGCGCTGGTGGGGCGCAGTTATTTCATGCCGGTGGGTGGGCACACGGTCACCGGCTGCCTGGGCTACGTGGTCGCGGCGCTAGAACTGGCGGCACAGGTGGCGGCGCTGGGGCTGGCGGCGGACAAGGTAGTGGTGGTCACGGCCGTAGGTACGGGCGGCACCCTGGCCGGACTGATGGCCGGACTGCAACTGATTGGTTCTCCCATCCAGCTTTTGGGCATTGACATTGGCAAGTTGTGGAAAGCATTCCCCGCCAGCATCGCCCGGCTGGCCGGCGACCTGTGCGCGGTTTTGGGTGAGAGCCATACCTTCCACCCGGCCAACGTACCCATGATTGCGGAAACGTATGCCGGGCCAGGGTACAGTGTGCTGACGGAGGGTACGGCCGTAGCCATCCGCACCCTGGCCCAGGCCGAAGGCATCATCCTCGACCCCGTCTACACCGGCAAAGCGTTCGCCGGGCTGCTCGATCTCATCGGTAACGGCCGTTTCTCCCCCAACACCCACCTCATCTTCCTGCACACCGGCGGCCTGCCCGGCCTGTGGGCCTACGGCGAGCAGGTGAGGGGGTGACTTGTTCACCTGCTCACCCTTTCATCTGCTCACCTGCTCCTCTTCAATACGCTCCCAACTCCACCAACCGTTCGTCGCTGATGCCGAAGTGGTGGGCGATTTCGTGAATGACGGTATGGCGCACCTGTTCGCGGATGGCGTCGAGCTGGAAACCGGCTGCCTGCTCAATTGGCCCTTGAAAAATGGTGATCACGTCCGGGGCCACCAGCATGTAACCAGAGGTGCGCTCCGTCAGAGGGATGCCTTCATACAGCCCCAACAGCGTCTGGCCCGGCCCCATGCCCATGCGCCGCAACGTGGCCGCCGACGGCCACCGCTCCACCAGGATTTCGATGTTGTGCATCTGTTCCAGGAAAAACGGCGGCAGACTATCTACCGCTTCTGCCACCAATTGTTCAAACTGCCCATCTGTTAGCTGCATAGTACCCATTGTATCACGCCGCAGTGCCAGGCACAGGGCAAGACGTATTGGTCAGCCCAAAACTTTATGCCCTGTGCCTGGCACTCCCCACCTGACACCTGAACACCTGACACCTAAACACCTGAACACCTGACACCTAAACACCTGAACACCTGACACCTGAACACCTGACACCCAAACACCTATACCGCCGCCAGGCAGCCCGCCCCAATGCGGCGCAAACGGCCGTCTGGCGCCGCCAGCAGCAGCCTACCCGCCTCGTGCAGGCAGAGTTGTTTGTCGGTGTGGCGTGTACGGCCGTACACGGCCGTCACACACCCCTCCAGATACTCCCACCGCTGCTCATCATCCGGGGGCGTCAGTTGCCCCAACCGCAGCAGCAGCAGAGGCAAATCATCCGGGCAGCCACCCAACGTCACGGCCGTCACCCCGGCGCGGTACGCTTTTGCCGCCGCGACCACATCTCCCAATGCCGCCTGGGTCATGCCCTGCCAGTAAGCCAGCGCCGGCTGCGGCCAGATCAGGCTGCGCCCAACCGCTTCACTTTCTGCCGCCGCCAGCAACGAGGCCGCCTGTTCCCACTGCCTGGTGTGGTAGGCCACCTGCGCCAGCCCCAGGCGCAGGGCAACAGATTCCGGCACGGCCGTGCCCCCCGTCTTTTGCAGCGCCGCCAGTTGCGCCCGCGCCCTGTCCAGCCAGCCCAACGCCGCCGCCCAATCGGCCAGCCCGGTGTAATAAACGCCGCCCCACAACAAAGAGAGCCGCAACCGCGCCACCTCATCATCCATCATCGCCAGCAAATCCCCGGCGGATTGCAAATCGGCCTGCGCGCCTGGAAAACGGCCGTCATACAACAACCCCTCCGCATGAACCAATAATAAATGCACCAGCAAACGCGGCGACGTCGCCAGTGCCAGTTCCGCGCCTTCCGCCGCCGCCTGCACCGCCTCCCCGGCCCGGCCCTGCCGCAGCCGCACCTGCGCCAGCGCCAACAGCGCGCCGGCCGTGGGAATAGGCAGCGCCATCTGTTGCGCCAACTCAACCGCGTGTTGGCACAGTTCGGCGGCGCGGGGCAGCCCGTTTTGCTGGCTGCGCACCAGCCCCAGCGCCGCCAATAATTCCGGCAGCGGCGCATGGTGCAAACGCCACACCGCCCGTGTCTGCCGGTTGTTTCTTAAAATAGCGCGGGCGGTATGGAGTTGTGTTTCGGCCAGCGCCCATTGTTGTTGGGCTGCCGCCGCCTGCCCGGCTAACTGGTAAGCGCGCGCCGCCGTCAACGACAACTGCTCGGCCTGGGCAAGCACCTGCGCCGCAAACGCCGCCGCTTCCGGGTAACGCGCCTGCGCCAGGCCAATCTCCGCCAACAAGTTAAACA
>JAHBVI010000194.1 GCA_019637635.1 Anaerolineae bacterium | reverse complement strand
ACCCACCGCCACGCCAACGAACACGGCCGTGCCACCAACGGCTACCCCAGAACCAACACCTTCTGACTATTTTGTTTATTTGCCAATAGTTTTGCAGATGGGTGACCCAACGCATTAACAATTGGTTGCTTTGGGAACTCAGGGGGTTGACATGTGTAACCAGAGAGACCACGCATCACGCACGGACATTGATCTTCAACAATGCTGCCCGTTATAATCACGCCATGACGGTGCAAGGCCCTGCTCTGGCGCAGATTATCCCGCAAATCAGCCACATCCCCCTCTTTGCCGGGTTGGATGCCCCCTCCTTGCAGGAGTTGGCGCAGGTGTCGCGCTGGCGCGAATATGAAACGGGTGAAGTGGTGGTGTTGGAAGGCGAAGCCCACCCCAGCCTCTACTACCTGCAACATGGCTGGCTGAAGGTTGTCAAAGTATCTCCAAACGGCCGTGAACAAATCCTACGCTTTCTGGAACCAGGCGACACCTTCAACGAAATTGGCGTCTTTGCCAACCAGCCCAATCCGGCCACCGCCATTGCCCTGGAACCGGCTGGCGTCTGGCTGATTCCCCGCGCCGCGCTGCTGCGCTTACTGCAAGAACACCCTGACTTTGGGCAGCACATCATTACCAAAATGGCAGAGCGTATGTTGTATCTGGTCTCACTGGTCACAGACCTCTCGCTGCGCCCGGTGACGGGCCGCCTGGCCCGCTTGCTGCTCCAGGATGCCGTCGCCGATGTGCTGGAACGGCCACGCTGGTATACCCAGGCGGAACTGGCCGCGCGCCTGGGCACGGTGCCTGACGTGGTGCAGCGCGCCCTGCGCACATTGGAAAGTGATGGCCTGATCGCCGTGGATCGTCATCAGATTCGTATTATGGATCGGCCGGCCCTGGCCGAAATCGCCCTCTAGCCGGAAACGGCCGTACAAAACCCGACAAAAGTCGGCGACTCCCTATTGTTCGTCTGATAAAGTGTTGTCAAAAGGGGTATGCTGCGTGACACCCTTCACCTGCGCTCAGGGCAGGCCGTGATGCGTGACCAGAGAGACCACACGCATCACTCGTCATGCCGAACCCCGTGAAATCCTGTAGAGACAAACCCTGAAGAACCAAAGAGGAGATGTGATGACAACCGTAAATAGGCAAACGAACACACAACTTGACCAGAGTCACTGGGTAAGGCTGGGAGCGGTAACGGCCGTAGCCAGCGTGATGGCCGTTCTCATTGTCCAGGTGGTAGCCATAACCATCTGGCCCGATATTGCCCTGTTTAAGCCATTGGACAATTACGCCCGTGCGGCGGTTTTCACGGCGATTCCCGCCATAGCAGCCACAGCCCTGCTGGCCTGGTTGGCCCGCCGCCAGGCTGACCCGGTACCGGCCTTTCTCAAAATCTCGGCGGTGATGCTGGTAATCAGCATCATCCCCGACTATCTGCTGCCCGTGGAATATAAAACTTTCCTGGCCAGCACCGTCACTGCCTTTTTGCATGTGGTCGCTGCGGCCGTTATTGTCTCCGTCCTGGTTATCGGTTACCGGCAGCAGACGGGCGCTTAACGAGCTTGGACTACCGGAGGTACGCGCCATGACCACACCGCCGGGTCGTTTGCTGGTATGTGGTTGGGTTGACTCGATGGGCGGCGAGGTCGCCCGCGGCATGCCGGTACTGGTGCAGGACGGCAGTATGGTGGGCGCAGTTGCCGCCATCGTGCAGAGCGGGCCAACCCAGGCTATCAGCCATATTTTACTGGGGCAGGTACCGCCAACGGCCGTGTACCGCCTCATTCCGCTTAATTTGCTGGATCGATTGGATGGCGAATGCCTCTGGCTGCGTGCCACGCGCCAGCAGATTGCCATGCTGCCAGCCCACCAGCCAGATTGTTGAAAACCCCAACAATTCTACATTTGGCTGGCGGGCGATTTTATCTATATCTATGTTGACAAAAGGAATCAGGTTATGAGACAAAAAGCGTTGCTGGCGCTGGCCCTCGTTATAGGGTTGGTGGCCTGCGGTGGAATGATGCCGGCGTCTGAAGAGCCGGCTGCCTCGCCCGGCATGGGCATGGGTATGGGCCAACAAAGTGGCATGATGGCCCGCCACAGCGCCCCCATTCCGGAAACATATGCCGGATTGTCTAATCCTGTCATGGCCGACGAAAGTTCTCTGGAACGGGGTGCGGTGCTGTTTACCACCCACTGCGCTTCCTGCCATGGCGATGGTGGCATGGGCGATGGCTCGGCCAGCGCGGGATTGGACCCGGCGCCAGCACCCATTGCCCATACCAGACAGATGATGGGTGACAGCTATCTTTTCTGGCGCATCAGCGAAGGCGGGGCAATCAGTCCCTTCAACTCAACAATGCCTGCCTGGAAGGATGCATTAGATGAGCAGGCACGTTGGGACATGATCAATTACATGCGGGCCTTGGGCAGCGGCATGGTGATGCCGCGCCAGGGAATGGGCGGCGCGGCTTTTGACGCCACCACACAGGCCACACGCCAGGCGGAGATGCTGGCCACGGCCGTTGCCCGGCATCTGCTCACCCAGGCCGAGGCGGATCTCTTTGCCGAAGTGCATTCGGCCGTGGAAACACAGCGAATGCAGGGAATGGCGGACATGAGCGGCAGCATGGCTGATGTACAGGCGGAGATGCTGGCCCAACTCGTCCAGTCTGGCACAATTACCCAGGAACAGGCGGATGCGTTTAGCGACATTCACAGCCGATTGCTGGAGGCGGGATTAATGGAGTGAGCGGTTATAGCTGCCTGCGCTGTCCCGGAAATGGCGCAGCAGGAACAACTCTGCAAAAGGATGACCAATCATGAATCTCTATTTACTGATGACGGCGATTTTTATCCTGATGGCGGCTTTAATGGCCGCCGATGCGGCGCTGGTCAGCTTTACGCTGGCGCCCTGGTTCAGCGGGCTGCGCTGGCTGCGGGTGCATTTAATTACCCTGGGGGCGATGACGGAAACGCTCTTTGGAATGCTGCCGGTCATTGTGGCTATTCGCGCCGGACGGCCGCGACCGGCATTCCGCTGGGACATCTGGCTGACGCTAAATATCGGCTTGCTGACGCTGCTCATCGCTATTCCCATTGTCAACCAGGCACTCATTTTCGTGGGCGGTACGCTCGTTTTTATCGCCACGGCGCTGTTGATCATCCAATTGCGTGGATTGTCGGCTCAGAAACAGGCAAACGTGGCTGGTAAGAGCGGCGCCCATTACGGCCGTAAATTTTACATCGTCGGTCTTGGCTACTTCTTGTTGGGCATCATCGTGGGCACCGGGCTGTGGCTGGGTTGGAGCAACTGGCTCAGAATCCAGACACCCGTCGAAGTCCACATCCACGCCAACAACTGGGGCTTTCTGAGCCTGGTGTTTGCCGGGCTGCTGGTAGACCTGTACCCGACGTGGGCGAAACGGCCGTTGGCCTGGCCGCGCAGCATCACCCCCATCTTCTGGATGCTGACCATCGGTGCGTTGGGGTTGGTCATTGGCCCCTGGGTCAAATCCAACTATTTTTCCGTGCCCGGCATCATCCTTTTCCTGGCCGCCACCTTCTGGCTGCTGCTAAACGTCATCAAACCGCTGTGGGGAGACCGGGAAGCCTGGTCACAGCCAGGACTCTGGCATTTGGTCATCGCTTACTTTTGGATTCTGGCCCCGGTGCTGGTGGCGCCGTTGATTATCTTGGGTGTGCCCGGTTTTCCCGGCGCGGGTATTGAGCAAAACGCGCCACAGGCCCTCATCTATGGTTGGGTGCTGCAATTTGGTTATGCCTTTATCCCTTACTTCTTCTACCGGCTGTTTCTGCCGGGCGAACCGGCCCGGCTGGGGGGTAGTTGGTTCAGTCTGGTGATGGTCAATCTGGGCGGCTTCTTCTTGTGGGCCAGCATCTTTATAGCCGATTACCAGGCGATGCTGCACGGTACAGCTTACCTGCTTTGGACGCTTTCCCTGATTCCTATTGTCTTGACCGTGTGGCGCATTGTGCGCACTGGCCTGGCGCGCCTGGATGATGGCGTCGTTTCGCTGGAAAGCGGGGCTTAACCATAAGGCTGTCCTGAAAACAGGGTTACACTTTATACAGCACATCCAGGTAGCGTCTGAGCAGTTCACCAACCACGCCGCGCAGGGGCAGCGTGGCGGCCATCCCGTACACAGGGGCCATGCCCCCTTCGGCCGGGGGTTGCGATTTGACGGCGTTCACGGCCGTGCGCAAATCTGCCAGAAATCGCTCGGCCACACCCGGCTGCGTGTGCCGTAGCGTCACACACAAATGGATGCACGGCGGGTGGTGCAGCCCATTCAGGCTCCACTGCTGCCGGGTCATGTGGTCCAGGACGCGATAAATGTCCAGTTCGTCTGAGGTAAAGGCGTGTACAAAGAGGGAATGCCCCAGCAGGCGCAGTTCAGGGATGGCGGCGATGCCTTCACGAAGGGCAACGGCCGTTTCCAGAATTTGCCGGGTCGCTTGCAGATACCCCTCCTCCCCCAAGGACACCATAGCCGCCCAACAGGCGGCGCTCAACGCCCCCGGCCTGCTGCCGGCAAACGTGGGCGAAAAGTACAGGCCACCCGGCCAATCGGTGGCGGTAAAGTATTGATACCGCCGCAGCGCCGCCCCCCGGTACAACACCACCGACGTGCCCTTGGCCGCATAGCCATACTTATGCGTATCGGCAGACATGGAAGTGACGCCCGGTAGACGAAAGTCGAAAGGGGGTACATCGTACCCCAGCCTGTCTGCCCAGGGCAGCACAAACCCACCCAGGCAGGCGTCGGTGTGAAAACCAATGCCCTGTTTGAGCGCCAACGTAGACATCTCTGCAATGGGATCAATGATGCCGTGTGGAAATGAAGGCGCCGAGCCAACGATGACGATGCTGTTTTTGGTGATGGCGCGGGGCACGGCCGTCCAGTCGGCGCGGAAATTGTGGTCAACGGGAATGCGCACCATCTTGATGTTGAAGTATTGGGCCGCTTTGTCAAAGGCGGCATGGGCGGTGACGGGCACGATCATCTCCGGGTGCGTGATGCCCTTTTTGTCTCTGGCCCAATCCCGGTACGTCTTCATCGCCAGCAAAATACTCTCCGTGCCCCCGGAGGAAACGGTGCCACAAATCTCCTCATCCACGCCATAACCGGGGCGAGTCTGGCCCGCGCCCAACATATGGGACGTCATAGACACTATCTCTGCTTCAAACTTTGCCAGACTCGGCCACAGGTCAGCGTGCAGCGGGTTGGTTTGGGAATGGAGCGCGTAAACCTGATTGAGGAAGTGGACATGTTCTTCCTGGCCGTGATAGACCGCGCCGGAGACAAAACCATCGCGCCAGCGTGTTTCTTCTTGCGCCTGGAGGGTTTGCATCTCGCTTAAAATGGCGTCATAGTCACGGCCGTGCGCCGGCATGTGGGCATACGTGGGCACGGTGTCCCGGTACGGTTTCAGGGAATGTTCCAGGTCGGCCATCAACGTTTCGTACTGCGCTTCGATGCGCCGGTTGACGGCCGGGATCGCCTTCAATTTTGGCTCTAATTTGGGTAACAGGCGGGTTTGCAATGGGCGCAGCCATCCTTTCCACTTCATAATCAACCTCGGTTCAATTGCGTGAATATTTGCTTGTTTTGCCGGTAGATGGCTTCAAACGTGGCAAAAAGCTCATCGTAAATCTGGCGGTTTGCCGGGTTCGGCTCATAGACCCGGACGATGGGCACCTGGGTATTGATGTCGGCAAAGGTGGTGTATCCCAGGGCAACGGCTGTGAGCAGCCCGACACCACGCACATTGGCCTCAACGGGGTCTTGCACCTGTTTGATGGTGCGGTTGAGGACATCGGCGTGAATCTGGCACCAGATGGCCGAATTGGCGCCGCCGCCGATCATGTGGATGTTGTTTAACGGCCGTCTGGCAAACTTCTCCACATACCGCAGCAGCCAGCGCGAATTGTAAGCCACCCCTTCAAAAACGGCGCGAATGAGATGGGCGCGGGTGGTGCGCAAGGAAAGGTTATAAAAGCCGCCGCGCAGCAGATGATCCTCCACCGGCGTGCGTTCGCCATGCAGCCAGGGCGTGAAAATCACTTTCTCGCTGCCCACCGGCGCCTGGGCCACCATCGCGTCAAACACCGCATACATATCGTCCACCGGCGGGTCGCAGGCCAGGGCATCGTTGGCATTGAGAATGTTGTCGCGCAAAAAGGCCAGGCAGGCGCCGGCCGTTTCCTGTTCGTTAGCGATGAAGTATTTGCCGGGGATGGCCGATGGCAGGGAAGCCATGTTGTGAAATAGATCCGTTTTTTTGAACGGCACGTGGCAGGTCAGCCAGGAAGAAGTGCCAATGTACAGGTGGGGCTCGTAGTCTCGCACCGCTCCGGAGCCAATCGCCGCCGATTGAATATCCGGCGTGCCCATGATCACCGGAATGTGGGGCGGCAGGCCCAATTCCTGGGCCGCTTCCGGTTGCAAAGGGCCTAAAATGTCCACGGCCCGTTTCAGGTCAGGCAATTTATCCCGGTCTATCGTTGCGTATTGGATCAGGGTGGGGTCATAGTGGATGTGATCAATATCCCGATTATCCGTCAGCCAGTGCAGGGTGATGGCATCACCCGAAGAGGCAAATAAGCCGGTTAGCCGCAGATTGAGATAATCTTTTGGCTCCAGGAATTTATGCGTTTGCCGGTATATCTCCGGGTAATGGTGTTTGATGTACAGGATGTGGGCGATGGAATCTTTACCAGAACGGACGGGGATGCCGCCGGTTAAGCGCAGCCAGGTGAACAGACGGCGCAGGCCATAGCCTTCAATCTTGATCTGGCCATTGGTAATGGCCTGGGCGTAGGGCGCGCCGCGTGAGTCCATCCAGATGATGGCGTTCATCAGGTGACGGCCGTGCCCATCCACCGCCACCGTGCCCGACCATTGACTGGTACAGCCTATGCCCTTAATGTGCGTCACCGCGTCAGGACGGTCGGCCAGAAGTTGATGGGTGGTGGTTTTCACGGCCGTCCACCATTCAGCCGGGTCTTGCTCCGCGCCGCCGCCGGGCAGAATGGTGGTGCTAATTGTCCCCGTCCGGCAGGCAAGGACACGGCCGTGAACCGTCACCAGCGCCACCTTAGGCCCAGACGTGCCCAGGTCAATGGCCAATAGCAGGTCTTCGTTTAACACCTTTTACCCCGTGTTCTTCAAGCCGGAGGCGATGCCGTTGATGGTCAGGAAAATGGTGTGCAGCAGCTCCTGGGCGGTCTGGCTTTCCTGTTCGGCCAGGTAACGCAGTTTGCGCAGCAGCCCCACCTGGATGAAATTCAGCGGGTCCACGTAGGGGTTGCGCTGGCGCACGGAACGCTGCAAGGTGGGGTCATTGTCCAGCAGTTCCCGCTGCCCGGTCACGCGCAAAATCCAGGCCACGGAACGGTCAAATTCGGCCTTGATCTCCCCGTAAATTTGTTCGCGCACGGCCGTGTCGCTGACCAGGCTGGCGTAAAGACGGGCAATACCCATGTCCGCTTTGGCCAGGGAAACCTGAGCATTGTCCAGCACCACCTGAAAAAAGGGCCAGTGGCGGTACATATCGGCCAGCAATTGGGCGTTAGCCGGGGTTTTGCCAAACTCTTCCAGCGCCGCGCCCACGCCATACCAGCCGGGCAGCACGTGGCGGCTTTGCATCCAGCTAAAACCCCAGGGGATGGCGCGCAGGCTGTCGAAGGTGGCTTTGGCGGTGCGGCGCGACGGCCGTGAGCCAATCCGCATCTGGCTAATTTCGGCAATGGGCGTGGCCTGCTGCCAGTATTCCAACAGGGCCGGCGTTTCGTATATCAACTGGCGATAGGCGCGGTAAGAAATGGCCGCCAGTTCATCCATGGCCGCCCGCCATTCCGGCTGCACACGGGGCAGCGCCCCGTGCCGGGGGTCGGCGCTGGCCAGCAGAGTGGCGTGAACCACCTGTTCCAGGTGGCGGCGGGCAATGGCCGGGTGGCCGTACCGCTCGTCTATCACTTCGCCCTGTTCGGTGATGCGAATACGGCCGTTGACGCTGCCCGGCGGCTGCGCCAGAATGGCCCGGTTGGCCGGGCCGCCGCCGCGGGCTATGGTGCCACCCCGCCCGTGAAAGAGCATCATTTCCACCTCATGCGCCTGGCAGGCGGCGGCCAGCGTTTCCTGCGCCTGGTACAGTTCCCAGTTGGCGGCCATGTAACCGGCGTCTTTGTTGCTGTCTGAATAGCCGATCATAATGGTTTGCTGGCGGCCGGCGCGGGCCAGGTGGGGGGCATAGGCGGGGTGGGTGAAGAGGTGGGTCATCACGTCGGGGGCGCGGCGCAAATCGTCGCGGGTTTCAAAGAGGGGCACAAAGGTTAACCCTTCCTGCGCGTTATCCGGTTGCAGGCACAGGCCGTGCCATTTGGCTAAAAGCAGTGGGGCCAGGATGTCTTCCGGGCCGTGGGTCATGCTGACGATGTACTGGCCAAGGATTTCACGGCCGTAAAAATCCACGCCGCGTTTGAGAATTTGGAACAGTTGCAGCGTCTCTTCGGCTTCGATGGACAGATCGGCCAGGGTGGTCAGGTCGGGGTTGGGTTGGGACAGGAGATCGGAAAGGGCGGCGGCACGGCCGTGGCCATCCAGCGCGCCAAAATCATCATGCAGCCCCAATTTTTGCAGTAGTTCGGACAACACGGCCGTGTTGTAATCGCTAAATTGGCGGATGTCCAGGGCGGCCACGTGCAGGCCAAACACCTGCGCCTGTCGCCGGAAATTAGCCAGGTCATCGTGGGCAATATCTTCCAGGCCGGTCTGGTGCAAGGTCTGGTTCATCAGGTCGAGTGGCCGGAGCAAATCGTCCTTGCTTTTCATGCGCAAGGGGCGGTTACTTAACCCTTTGAGCCTGGACACCATGTCGCCGCGTGAGGCGTAGGCCAGGTCTTCGGCCAGCGTGGCCGCCCAGAGGCGGTATGGCTCGTTGGGGTAACGGTCGGCCAGGAAAGCCAGGTGGGTGGATTGGTTTTTGACTTCGGTGAGGGCGGCTAAAAATTCGGGCGGAATGGGCGTCAGGGTGTCTGACAGGGAGAGGGAGCGGTTCAGGTGTACGGCCGTGCCCCGGTGTTTTTCTACGGCCAGCCCGCGATGCAGGCGCAGCGTTTCGGCGGTGACATCGGCGGTGACGTTGGGGTTGCCGTCGCGGTCGCCGCCAATCCAGGAGCCGAAGGTAAGGAATTGGCGCGGCGGTTTGAGGCCGGGGTAATTTTCGCTTACGGCCGTGACCATAGCCGCGTACACATCAGGAATGATCTGCCAAATGGTGTTGTCTACGTAATACAGCCCGGTTTTTACTTCATCGGTGACGGTGATGACGGCCGTGCGCGTGCGGTTGGTCAGCCAGAGCGACGTGACCTCGGCGCGGATGTGGGCCAGCAGCTTTTCTTCTTCCACCGGCAGCAGTTCGCGCACGTGCAGTTCCGTCAGGGCGTGGCTGATGCGGCGCAGTTTGGAAAGCACGGTGCGCCGTTTGGCCTGGGTGGGGTGGGCGGTGAACACGAGTTCCAGGCGCAGCTTGTCCAGCAATTTGCCCATTTCGTATTCGTCAACCCCCAGTTGGCGCAGTTCGGCGATGGCGGCGGCGATAGATTCTTTGAGCGGTTGGGGGTGGGCGGCGCGTTCCCGTTCCCGCAGCACCCGCACCCGGTTGATCTCTTCGGCCAGGTTCACCAGTTCAAAATAGGTGGCAAAAGCGCGGGACACCAGTTCGGCCTGGGTCATGGTGAAACCGGCGACGAGGGATTCCAGACGGCCGTCAATATCCATCTGGGGGTCAACACGCCGCGCCTTGGTTAGCGCCCGGTGGCGCTCGACCAGTTCAAAAATCTCAATACCGGCCTGATGACGAATGACCCGCCCTAAAATGTCACCCAACAGGTGGATGTCTTCGCTCAGTTGTTTGCGGTTGTCGGTTGGGGGCATGGGGCCTCTTGCGTGAGCCGTAATCCGTGAACCGTAATCCGTAGCTCATTCGGATTACGGTTCACGGGTTACGGATTACTGATTACCGGAAACAAAATTCTCGTAATGGTAAAACGCGGCAATAACGAGGGAGTGGGTGATACGGCCGTCGCGGATGAGAGTGGGAATGTCTGACAGGGGGATTTCTTCAATGGCAATGTCTTCGGCGCCGTCAAACTCCGGTTTTTGTATCTGGCGCGCGCCCAGGGCCAGGAAGGTGTGTAGTTGGTTGTTCAGAAAAGCGGGATTGGGGTCTACGCTGCCCAGGTAGATGATGTGGTCGGCAATGTAGCCGGTTTCTTCCAACAGTTCGCGCCGGGCGGCTTCGCCGGGCGTGTCGTCGGTGTCGTCCACGATGCCGCCGGGGATTTCCAGGCAAACGGTTTCACGGCCGTGACGGAACTGATGCACCATCACCACCTTGTCATCCGGCGTCAGGGGGATCACGTTCACCCAATCGGCCGCTTCCAACACGTAAAACTGGTGGACGTTACCGGTGCGCGGCGAGCGGCGCGTATCTTTGCGGGAACGAAAAATACGGTAATCCTCTAAAATTTCACTGTTGAGTTTTTCCCAATCTTCGACCATGGTATTTAACCAGGTGAGACGCACCTCAACGGCGTGTCTCACCTCCAGCAGATGGTGGAAACAGGCTGACTTTGTCGCCGGGGTGGAGGGGGACGCTCAGGTCTACGGCCGTGCCGTTCACCGCCACCGCATTCACCAGTCCATCGGGGATGCCCAATTGGTGCGCCAGGGCAACGGCCGTGTCACCCTCAGTCAGCCGCCAGATAAACGGCTGGTGCGCTGCGCCAGGCGCTCCCTCTGGCCGATACCGGCGCAGCTGCCCGTATAGTTTTACCTCAGTTTCCACAGTGGGGGGCATTTTGTGATTTAGGAGATTGAGAGATGAGGAGATTAAGCCTCCCAATCTCCTCATCTCTCAATCTCTCAATCTCTACTCTTCTTCTGGCACCGGCCGAATGCCCAGGTATATTTTTGGCCCGCCGACGGTGCGCAAAATGGTGTCTACCGGGCGTTTCACTTTGTCGGCTATTTCCCGGACGGTCATGGGCCGGTTGGCGTTTGCCAGCAGCACACAAAATACCGCATCCACCAGGGACATACGTTCGGCAAAATCTTCGGGCAGTTGGTTGAAATAGGTCTGCACCATAAATTCAAATCCATCCACCGTTACCACTTCGCCCGTTTCCGCATCTACCAGATCAACCTGATCGCTGCTGCTGTCCATCTCCACCTCGGCCT
>JAHBVI010000193.1 GCA_019637635.1 Anaerolineae bacterium | reverse complement strand
TCCCCAAACCTGCGGGAGGTGCATCCACAAGTGGCATGAAAAAGGAGGAAAGATGAACATGCGTTCCCTGAAATGGCGACAATGGGGGCTTTTCCTGGTAATGGGGTTGCTGCTGTTGGGGGTGACAACGGCCGTAAACGCCGCCCCGCCCGAAAACACAACCACGCAACAGTTTACCGGCTTCTACTACACCGTACAGTGGGGCGATAGCCTATCGCAAATTGCGGTGCGGTATGGCGCCACCATGCAGGCCATCATGTTGGCCAACCCCTGGATTGTCAATCCGAACCTCATCTATGCCGGGACGGTGTTATTTATCCCCACCGGTGCATCTGGTGTGATCCGGCCGCCAATCGCTCCTCCAACGCCACCACCAGCCCAGCCGGGTTGCCGCTTTAACCACACCGTCTTGTGGGGACAAAACCTGATCCAGATTGGCAGCATGTACGGCGTCAGCCCCTTTGCCATTGCCGAACGGAACCAGATATTTAACCTGAACCGCATTTATGCCGGGCAGGTGTTATGTATTCCCTAAAAAATGAGATGGGGGGATTAGGCGACTGAGAGATTGCTAATCGCTTAATCTCCTAATCTCCCAGTCTCCCAATCTCCTCTTCACAGACCTCGCCTTGGAGGTCTGTTTGTTTTGGCGCCACCAATGTATGATCTGATTGCCCCTTATTACGATTTGACGCACGCCAACCTGACGGAGGACATCCCCTTTGTGCTGGCGCAGGCGCGGCAGACGGATGGGATGGTGTTGGAGTTGGGCTGTGGCAGTGGGCGGCTGTTGCTGCCACTGGCGCGGGCGGGTGTGACGGTTACAGGGCTGGATCATTCACCGGTGATGCTGGCGCGGGCGCAAGAGCGGCTGGCAGAAGAAAGCGAAGCGGTGCAAAACCGGGTCGTGCTGGTGGAAGGCGATATGACCCGGTTTGCGATAGACGGCCGTTTCCCCCTCATCCTCATCCCCTACAACACCTTTATGCACCTGGATGATGCCCAGGCGTTGGCTGCTTTGAAACAGGTCAAACGCCATTTAGCGGCGGGCGGGCAGCTTTTCATAGACCTGGCGAACCCTTTCACGGTGGCGAATACACCGGAAGATCATCTGCTCAGTCTGGAAAACGTACTCACCGACCCGGAAACGGGTGACGTGATCCTGCATCTGGCGGCGAATCGGTTGGACACGGCCGTGCAAACCCTACACATCACCTGGGTCTATGACCGCTCCGTGGCAACCGGCGGTCCCGTGCATCGCACAATTGCCCAGGCCACCTACCACTACCGCTATCCACACCAGATGGAACTGCTGCTGCAAGAAGCCGGTTTTACGCAACTGGCCTTTTACGGGGGGTATGATCAGGCGGCGTTTGATGCGGATAGCGAGCGTCTGTTGTTATTTGCGGGGTAGGGTAACGGCCGTACCGACGATAACAGGACGGCCGTTACGCAGATGAGAATCAACAACAATCAGGTCTTCCAGAGTTTGTACAGTCATGCTGCCATCATAAGGAGCCTGTCACGCCATCTGGAATTTGAGGCCGCTTTCGGCGGCGTCTATGATGATCACGGCCGTCTCCCCCTGTTTTTTTCTATCTTGTGTCAACAAATAGTCGGCCAGCGGTTCGCGCAGGAAACGGGCAATAATGCGGCGCAACGGCCGTGCCCCATATTGCGGTTCGTTGTTTTGCGCCAATAACCATTGTTTGGCCGCCGGCGTCAGCGCCAGTTCCAACCCCTGTTCTCTGGCTAACTTCACCTCTTTGCTCAACATCAGGTCTAAAATTTTTGCCAGGTGATCGCCGGACAACTGGTGGAACATGACCACCTCATCAATGCGGTTCAAAAATTCGGGGCGGAAAAAGCGGTGAACTTCCGCCATCACCAGGTCGCGTTCCCGCTCGCCAATGATCGGCACCATCATGTGCGGCGACCCCAGATTGCTGGTCATAATCACCACCGTTTCGCCGAACAGGGCGGTATTACCCTGGCTGTCCGTCAGCCGCCCCTCTTCCAGCACTTGCAGCAGCACATCAAAGACGCGCTGGTGGGCTTTCTCCACTTCGTCAAAGAGTACAACGGTATACGGCCGTTCGCGCACAAAATTCGTCAACCGCCCGCCCCCTTCGAAGCCCACGTACCCCGGCGGCGCGCCAATCAGCTTGTTCACGCTGGCCTCTTCCTGGTACTCGCTCATGTCCAACACCAGCATCGCCTGTTCCGTGCCAAACATAAATTCGGCCAGCGCCTTGGCCAGTTCCGTCTTGCCCACGCCGCTTGGCCCCAGGAAAAGGAAGGAGCCAATCGGCCGTTTTTTATCGCGCAGCCCCACCCGCGCCGTTTTCACCGCCCGGCTGACGGCCAGCACCGCCTCCTCCTGGCCGATGAGGCGCTGGTGTAAATGTTCCACCATGCTGGCGTATTTGCCCTTTTCATCCTCCGTCAATTTGGTGATGGGGATGTTGGTCATCTGGGCGGCGGCCTGCATCACGTCTTCGGCGTCCAGACGGCCGTTGGGCTGCACACCCGGATAGGCTGCCTGTGAACTGGACATGGCCATGCGCACCAGCGCACAGGCACGGTCGGCCAGCCGCACCGCCGACGCCGGCAGGGCGATGGTCTGGATGTAATGGTGGGCCAACTGCACGGCCGTTTCCAATGCCGCCAGATCCACTTCCACCTCATACTCCTGCTCCAACCGCTGTTTGTGGAAGTTGAGCATGGCGATGGTTTCTTTGGTTGTGGCCGGGGGCACGTCCAGCCGGTTGCTGTGCTGGCGAATCAGGTCATGCTGGCGCAGCCGGTCATATTCACCCGGTGTGGTGGCGCCGATGACGGTTTGTTCGTTATTCAGCAGCGCCTTGTGCAGTTCCCGGCTCACCCCTTCGGGAAATTGCTGTCGCAGCCGGTCGGCAAAAAAGCGTTGAATGCCCGGCACCAGCAAAATGCCGCCGCTGGCCCGCCGCAGCCCGGCGCGCACCGCCGCCAATGGATTTTCCAGCAGCGCCGATTCATTGATCTGCACCACCGAGCGAAAACTGCCGGCGCCGTCGCCCTCGGCCAACTGCTGCGCCAGGCTGTAGATGAGGCTGCGTTTGCCCGCCCCTTCTGGCCCCACCAGGATGACGTGCCGCCGTTGGGCCAGCGCCAGCAAACTGCCCAAATCGCGCAACAGTTCTTGCCGCTCATACAGGGGTGGGGCGCTGCCTTTTTGGGCTTCTTCGATGTAGTCGGTGATCACGGCCGTGCCATCCTGCGCCACCGATTCCAGCAGGGCGATCACGGCCGTGCCCGTCACCCCAATGCGCTGCAAAACGCCATACGTGGTCACGTTGGGATGGGCCATGGCTGCCAGGGCGTGGCCGCTGCTCACCTTCAATTCATCCCGCGCCTGGGCAATGGACAGCCCTTCGTCCAATATCACCAGCATCTCGTCCGCCAGCCGCGCGTCCCGGCCAAAATCATCGGTAAAGTTGAATTTAGTGTCCCGCCCCTGGCTGCTGCGCGCCATTTGTTCCACCCGCCGCGTCAGGTCGTCCAGGTCAAAACCCCGTTCCTTTTGCAACCGGCTGAGAATCTGGTACGCGCCACATTTGGGATCGTCCAAAAAGACGCGCAGCAGCAGTTGTGGCGTCAGGTAGGGCAGGCGATACTCCTTCATCTTACCGGCGGCGGTGGTCAGCAGCCGCGCCAGTTCGGGGGTGGGAATGTTGGGGTTCAGTGTATCCATGAAATTTTCGTAACCATGCAACCTCTCAACACCTGCCAGCTTTTTTGAGGCTCATTGATGGGGTTGCACCCTGGCAAAACCTGTCAGGGCTATTGCCCAGGTTTGTGAAATGGTGACAGCAAGGCGACCTGCTGGTCGGCGCGGTAGCTGCTGCGCACAAGGGGGCCTGCCTCCACCCATTGGAAGCCCATTTCCAGGCCAATCTGGCGCAGGGCGGCAAATTCGTCCGGGTGGTAGAAACGGGTCACGGGCAAATGTTGGTGGCGGTTGGGCTGTAAATACTGGCCCAATGTCAGGATGTCTACGCCCCGGTCGGCCAGGTCTTGCATCACGGCCGTAACCTCATCCCACTCTTCGCCCAGCCCCAACATAATGCCGGATTTGGTCAGCACGTCCGGGTTCATCTCTTTGGCGTTACCCAGGGTAGCCATGGCCCAGGTGTAGTTGTCCTGCGGCTGCACTTTTTTGAAGAGGCGGGGCACCGTTTCCACGTTGTGGTTCAGGATTTCCGGGCGGGCGTCCATGACAATTTGCAGCGCCTCGCGGCTGCCTTTGAAGTCGGGAATGAGGACTTCAATGGAGCAGCCGGGTTGCAGTTCGCGGATTTTTTGGATGCAGAGGGCGAAAATAGGCGCGCCGCCATCTTTACGTTCGTCACGGTTGACGGAGGTGATGACCACGTGGCGCAGGTTCATGGCCCGCACCGCTTCGGCCACCCGCTGCGGCTCGTCCCAATCCAGGGGCAACGGCCGTCCTGTTTTAATGTCACAAAAGGCACAGCTGCGGGTGCAAATGTCGCCCATGATCAGGAAAGTGGCCGTGCCTGCGCCCCAACATTCGCCCATGTTGGGGCAGCGCGCTTCTTCACAAACGGTGTGCAGCGCCTTGCTGCGCATGAGCAGCTTCAGCCGGTCATAATTTTCGCCGGCGGGTAGGCGCACTTTCAGCCAATCCGGCCGTTTAGGGCGGACAGCTTGCTCTTCAGGGGTGGTAATGGTGTCTAGTTTTATCAGGTTCATAGTCATGGGGAGATTGGGGGGACCAGGAGATTGGAAGATTCCATCTCCAATCTCTAATCTCCAATCTCCAATCTCTCTAATTCTTTTTCCAATTTCACATCAAAAATATCACAAAACGCATTAGTAATGGGCTGGATGAGGTCGGCGGTGGTGAAGGGTTGGGCCAGCAGTTGGCTCATACTCGTCACCCCGTGTTCGCGGATGCCACAGGGGATGATATGTTCAAAATGGGCCAGGTTGGGGTTCACGTTCAGGGCAAAGCCGTGGCTGCTGATGCCGCTGCCGCTAACTTTGATGCCGATGGCGGCAATCTTTTCGGGTCCGGTAAGCCCATCTACCCAAACGCCGGTATACCCTTCGTAACGCCAGCCGGTGACGCCAAATGTGGCTAATGCCCGGATGATCACTTCTTCCACGTCGCGCAGATAGTGGTGCAGGTCGGGCCGGGCAAAGCCGCGCCGGGCAAAGAGCCGTTTCAGGTTGAGAATGGGGTAGCCCACCAGTTGGCCGGGGCCGTGATAGGTAATGTCGCCGCCCCGGTCTACCCAGCGCAGGGTGAAACCGGCAGCGTCCAGTTCGGCCTGGTTGAGCAGCAAATGGTCGAGGGTGCCGCGCCGCCCCAAGGTGTAGGTGGGCGGGTGTTCCAGCAGCAGCAAGGTATCGGGCAGGTCAGGGTTGGCGGCGCGGGCGGCTACCAGGGATTTTTGCCACTCCCAGGCGGTGTCGTATTCCATCCGGCCGGCCCATTGCACGTCAATTGTTTGCATGACCGTATTGTAGCCCGTTATGGCTTTTTGCGCAGTGAGCGGCAAGCAGGTTGAGAATTAACTTTTACGGCATTTTTTTACCCCACAACCCATGATTGTGTCCTTCCGAGCGTAGTCTGCGGAGCGAGGAATCCCCACTATCCCGGTCAGTTGATGGCAGTTGCTTCTAACGTTCCATAGTGATGGAAGGCAATTCACAACCTCACATGAGAGCAGGGTCAGGCAAAAGACAAAACCCATCTGGTCCATACTTTACTCAACAGGCGGATCTGATCTCTGGCTCAATATGACATTCGTCACCCAAAGATTACTGCTTTTTGTGTGTTACAAAAGACAACGGCCGTGCTTTATACTTTAGCCAATTGGTTCAATCCACCGGATTGAAACGGTTTTGACTGCCGCACACTTGCCCGGCAAAAGTTTAAACAGATGGCGGAACGATCTCCCACTTTAGAACTGCATGATTTAGCCCCCGAACCGATCCAGGAATGGCAGCGGATGTTACAGTTTGTGGGCCTGAATCGGGATGATCGGCAGGCCATGGCCGGCACGGTGGAGACCCTCTTACAGCGCGCCCCCGAACTCGTCATTGGCACTTATGATTATTTACTGTCGGTGCCGGAAACGGCCGTGATCCTTGGTTGGGAAAGCGGCGCCGACGAAGCCCACCTGGCAGAGCGTCGCCGCTTCTTCGCCGTCTGGTTGTCTCGCACTCTGGGCATAGATACCAGCGACGAATTCGCCCATTACCTGTTCCGCGCCGGCAAATACCATGCCGGGCACGGCCCCCGGCACATCCACACCCCACCCACCTACGTTACCGGCTCCATTGGCCTGGTGCAGGCTGCGTTTGCCCGCTACATGCAGGAAGCCAGCCTGCCGGGACACATCATAGCGCCGGCTATGGCCGGTTGGAGCAAATATCTGAATGTGCAACTGCACCTGATGTTAACCGGCTATCAGGCAGCGCGTGACCTGGATCAGGGAAATCTGCCCGTTAAGCTGACCTTTTTTGGCCGGATGCGCACCATTGTTGGTGAGCAGAAGCTGGCAGCCCATGTTGAAGCCGGGGCCACGGCCGGCGATCTGCTGCGCAAATTTTTCAACTATCATCCCCAGGCACGCGCGACTGCATTGGAGCGCGTCTGGCACACCGAAGAAGAAAGCGATTCGTTATGGCTGGAACCAATTCCTGTTTATAAACCACAGTGGGGATGGCGTGTGTTGAGAAACGGCCGTGATCTTTCCTACAATGGCGGCTTTACGACCCCCCTCAACGCCCACGATACCATCGCCATCTTCCCGCCTGGGCGTTGAGATTTATTCCGCTGCCCGACGGGATACCGGAAATACCGGATCGGGAACTGAGGAGGTGATGTTTTCCAGACCACTACATTTTTTCAAACACCCTGAGGTGTGCCAGCAGGCAGGAGTTGTCATGGCAAGCGCCTGGGGTCGGGATAGTAATACAAACGATAGCCAGTCAGTTCCCAGACGGAAAAATGAACTGGCGCATCATGGATGGGTCACGAGACAGTTGGAGGTATGAAAATGAAACTAGGTGGATATGCCAATCGAGTAGCTCATGTAGATTTATCGGCAAAAACGGTGGAATACAAGGGAATTCCCGAAGAATGGGCGCGCAAATATATTGGGGCGCGTGGTTTGGGCGTCCGTTATGTATTTGAAAATGGGCCGACAGTTGATCCCCTTTCCCCCGATAATTTGCTTTGTTTTATGAATGGCCCACTGACCGGCACGGCCGCCAACATGAGCGGCCGTATGGCCATTGTTACCAAATCTCCCCTCACCGGTACCGTCACCGACAGCCATCAAGGTGGCTGGTCGGCGGCCCGGCTGCGTTGGGCCGGCTTCGATGGTCTGATTTTCAAGGGCAAAGCAGACAAACCGGTTTATGCTTATGTGGAAGATGGTACGGTTGAACTGCGCGATGCCTCGGACTTATGGGGCAAAGGTATTCACGACACCGTTAAACATTTCCGCGAAAAATATGGTGAGAAAGATTTAACCGTTATTGCTATTGGCCCCGGTGGGGAAAACATGGTCAAGTATGCCTGTTGGGTCAATGAAGATGATCGCGCCAGCGGCCGTGGTGGCACGGGTTGCGTGGGTGGCAGCAAAATGCTTAAGGCTGTGGTGGTGAAAGCCAAGAAAAGTTTCCCCAAACCGACCAACAAAGAAGCATGGAAACCGGCCCATGAGCGGGCGCTGTCCTTGATCATGGATGAGAAAAACATCACCAGCCCGCGCAAAGGTGGTTTGTCCGTGTACGGCACCAACGTGCTGATGAACATCACCAGCAACATGGGGGCGCTGCCAACGTTGAACGGCCGTGTTACCTCCTTTGGTGAACGCGCCGAAGCGTTGAGCGGCGAATATGTCAAAGAGAACATTTTGGTGAACGACCCCACCTGCCACGCCTGCCCGGTGGCCTGCAAAAAAGAAGTGGAGATCACCGAAGGCGAATTTGCCGGTTTGCGCATGGAAAGTGTGGAATATGAACCGGCCTGGGCTTTGGGCGCCAACTGCGGTAACGACAATATCGAATCCGTCGCCAAAATGATTCATATGGCCAATGATTACGGCATTGATGCCATTGAAATCGGTGATGTGCTGGCAACATACATTGAAGCCTCAACTAAAGGGTATACCAATGGGGACGGCGGCCTGGCCGAGGGCGATTATCACGGCATGATGGCGGCCATCGAAAAAGTGGTGCGACGCCAGGGTGTGGGAAATGTGCTGGCCGATGGTTGTGACGCCGTGGGCCGGCATTTTGGTCATCCCGAAATCGCCATGACGGTGAAAGGGCAGGGCATCCCAGCCTATGACCCGCGTGGTTTGAAGGGCATGGGCATTGCTTACGCCACCAGCAATCGCGGCGCCTGCCATTTGCGGGCTTACACGCCGGCGGTGGAATTGAGTTTAATTTCGCTTACGGCCGATCCCCTGGACTGGAAAGGCAAGGGTGAATTGACCAAACTGCTGCAAGATTTACACGCCTTCTCCGACAGTTTGGACCTGTGCAAATTTAGCGCCTTTGCCGAAGGGGCCGAAGAGTATGCGGCGCAGTATGCGGCCATTGTCGGTCTGGATGCGTTCACGGTGGATGATGTGCTGACAACCGGCGAGCGCATCTATAACCTGGAACGGTATTACAACAACCTGGCCGGCCATGGCGAAGGCAGCGACTACCTGCCCAAACGGTTCACGGAAGAAGCCTCAACGATGCCTGGCTCGGAAGGGCATGTTTGTGAACTGGACTTGATGCTGGAAGAGTATTATACGGCGCGTGGGTGGCAGAACGGTTTGGTACCGGAAGCGAAGCTGAAGGAATTGGCTATTTTGTAAGTAGACAAAAGACCTGACAGGCTTCTAAAAACCTGTCAGGTCTGCTATTACCCGCCGCCGCGCAGCAGCTTGAGTTCCAGCCGTTTTTGGAATTGGGTGATGATGGCGTCGTCGGCTTCAACGTGGAAGTGGATCTGGCCGACGACGAGGGAACCAATCTGGTAATCGGCGATCTGTTGCACGGTCGCTGACCATTGGGGGTGGGTGTAACGGTCGTCGCCCACCCTTGTGCCGCCCATCTCCTGCAAGTATTCCCCCATCAGCCAGGCCGGAATCCCCCGGATCACACGCTCAATGGTGGCCATGGTTAACCGCCGCCCACAGCCGGGAAGATGTTGACCACATCGTCCTGGCGAACGATGGTGTCCATGCCATTTTCTAAGTAGGGGGCGTCACGGCCGTTGACGAACACATGCACATGCCGCCATAAATTCCCATTCTCGTCTAGCAGTTCCCGGCGCATGGGCGGAAAGCGGGTGACGACAATTTCCACCAGACCCATCACATCTGTGCCTTCGGGAATATCAAACTCCACTGTTTTTTGTCCGGTAATTTGCCGCAGCGTGGCAAAGAATCTGATCTGCATCTTATCTGTCCTCCGGTCTGCATTATAGCCGAGGCAGGGGTATAATGCTGCATGATGCGTGAGGTGTGAACTCACGCATCATGCAGCACGGATTACGAACATGCTAACCCCCGACCATCTGCGGCACGAAGCCGCCATTAACGACTTCAAACGCGCCCGCAAAAAGGCGGCCTTCCAACAGGTGATGGCCCGGCTGCGCGGCGAATCGGCCGATTTGCTGGCATATGAGGATGTATGCCGCCATTTGAAGGCGGCCGACGCCGTGACACAAGGGGTACAGGAGATTCCGCTGGATGCCATTGTGGGCAGCGTGGGGCGGTATAAAGATTTCACCCGCGACTTTTTGCCCAAACATGACAGCGATGTAGAACGGTGGGCCAGGGTGCGCACGGCCGTGATGGACATGACCGGTATGCCTCCCATTGATGTGTACAAGGTGGGTGAGGTCTATTTTGTCATTGACGGCAACCATCGTATATCGGTGGCCCGCGAATTGGGCGCAAAAACCATCACTGCCTATGTGACCGAAGTGAAAATGCGTGTGCCCCTGCTGCCGGACGATGACCCCGATGAAATCATCTGCAAGGCCCGGTATGCGGAATTCCTGGAACAGACCAACCTGAATGAACTGCGCCCGCAAGCTGATTTGTACATGACGTTTTGCGGCCATTACCGCGTGCTGCTGACTCAAATTGACGTACACAAACAGCAATGCGAGACGGCCGTCGGCCACCCCTTGCCCTATGCGGAAGCGGTGAGCCGCTGGTATGACGAAGTTTATCTGCCGGTGATGCGCGTGGTGCGCGCCCAGGGAATCTTGCACTACTTCCCGGAGCGCACCGAGACCGACATCTACGTTTTGCTTTCTGAACAGCGGGAGCAGTTGGAGGAGGCGCTGGGGTGGGAAATTGACCTGGGCAAAACCGCCTCCGCGCTGGCGGCTCAAAAACGGCGGCGCGGATGGGGGCGGCTGTGGCAGGCATTAACGCCGCCAGAACTGGCCGATGGCCCGGAACCGGGGCAGTGGCGCCAGTTCCAATCCACCCGCCAGCTTGACCGCCTCTTTGCTGATTATCTGGTGGCGATAAGTGGGAGGGAAGAAAACTGGCCCATGCTGGCACAGGTGATTCGGCTGGCGCAGCGAGATTCAGACCGGCTGCTGGGGCTGCACGTGGTTGCAGACCAGGCAAAGGCCAGCAGCAAACGGGTGCAGGCCATTGAAGATCGCTTCCGCCAGATGTGCGCCGAGGCGGGCATTGTGGGTGAGTTTGCCGTGGAAGTGGGTGAGGCGGTGGAGACCATTACCCGCCGGGCGGTCTGGGCAGATCTGGTGGTGTTAGGACTGGAAAACAGAACGGGAAAGGGGCCGCAGGGGGCGGTACGGCCGTCTACCCGTTTGGGCAACCGTACCATGCAGATGATCCAACGCTGCCCGCGCCCCATTCTGGCCATGCCTACCGGCGCAGAATGTGTGCTTGACCGGGTGCTGCTGGCTTATGACGGCAGCCCCAAGGCGGATGAGGCGTTGTTTGTGGCGACCTATCTCAAATTGCGCTGGCCCTCGGAACTGGTGGTGGTGACGGTGGAAACAGAACTCACTACCCCAACCGAGTTGGAACGAGCCAGAGCTTATCTGGCCGATTATGGCATTACCGATGCCACCTTCGTTTTGAAACAAAAACCCATTGCTCCCGCGGTGTTGGACACGGCCGTGACCCACCAAAGCAACTTCCTCATCATGGGCGGTTTTGGCTTTCGCCCGGTGAAACACCTGGTGCTGGGCAGCACGGTAGACGACATCCTGCGCCATTTCCCTCATCCCATGTTGATTTGCCGGTGAGGGGCTACGCCTCACGCATCGCGTGAGGTGTGAGGCGTGAAATTTATTCAGGAGAACAAATATGCACCTGTATTTTGTGCGGCATGGCGAAAGTTATGTCAATTTGAAAGAGTGGAGCGGCGGTAACAGCGATGAAGGGCTGACGTCGCTGGGTCAGCGGCAGGCAGAAGCGTTAGGCGTCTGGCTGCCGGGTGAACTGCCGGCGCTGGATGTGCTGTATGCCAGCACCATGCGCCGGGCGCT
>JAHBVI010000192.1 GCA_019637635.1 Anaerolineae bacterium | reverse complement strand
CGGCAAAAATTCTATAAAAATCCGGACACCCAGGTAGGAAGATCAGGAAACTGCTAACCTCGCAATCACCAAATTCTGCGCCACCTGCTGGCGGGCAATTTTGCCGGAGGCCGTTAGCGGCAGGTCGGGTACAAAGGTAATCTGGCGAGGGAGTTTGTAACCGGCCAGCCGTTCCCGGCAAAATTGGGTCAGTTCGGCGGCAGTCACGGCCGTGCCCTCTTTCACTACCACCGCGGCCGCCACCACCTGCCCCCATTCTGCGTCTGGCAGCCCCACCACACAGGCGGCAGTCACGGCCGTATGGCTTTTCAGCGCCGCTTCCACCTCCGCCGGGTACACATTTTCGCCGCCCGTCACAATCAGGTCGCTGCGGCGCTGCACCACCCACAAATCACCATCCGCATCCCTATAGCCCATATCTCCCGTGTGAAACGTGTTGTCCGTTAGCGCCTCTTCCCCGGCGTAACCCGTCATCACAGTCGGCCCACTGACCACAATCTCGCCAATTTCGTCAGGCGGCAAATCACGGCCGTCTGCATCCACAATACGCACAGTGGTAAAGAGCAACGGCCGTCCCACACTGCCCGGCTTACGCCGCACATCCTCCGGTCGCATGGTCGCCACCTGTGACGCCGCCTCCGTCAGACCATAAGTGGTGGCCACGGGCACACCCGCTGCCAGCGCCCGCGCCAGCAAATCCGGGGGAGCGGCAGCCCCGCCAATCAACGCCAACCGCAGCGTTTCCGGCCAGGTCTGCCGGCTATCCAGCAGCCGCGCCAACATCGTCGGCACCAGGGAAATGAGGCTGATGGGTTTGTGGTTGAGGCTGTCATTCACGGCCGTCAGGTCAAATTTAGGATGCAGGTCTACGGCCGTGCCATACAAACAACTGCGCCAGATCACCGCCAGACCACCCACATGATACAACGGCAAACAACTCAACCAGAGATCATCCGGCTGCACCCCCACCCGATAGGCGGAAGCCAGGGCGCTGTAAAAGTGGTTAGAAAAAGTCAGCATCGCCCCCTTCGGCCGGCCAGAGGTACCAGAAGTAAATACCACTGCCTGCACCCGGCTCAGCCCCAATGGTTGGCCTTCCCACGCCGCCGATTCCACATCCAACCAGGTTTCATCCACCGGCGCCAGTTGGAAATCCTGTCCGGCAGCCGCCGCCATCTCCGGTTCACACAAGACCAACCGGCAGCCCACGCGCGCCGCCTGCCACTGCCATTCGGCCAGGGTCAGCCGTGTGTTGAGGGGAACCATTACCGCCCCCAACCGCGCCAACGCATGGATCAGACAGACATACAATAGCGAGCCAGACAGCAGCACCCCCACAAAATCGCCCGGCTGCACCCCCAGCGCGGCCAGCCGGGCGCAGCAGCCATTCACCAGCCGGTTTAATTCGGCATAACTCCACTGCCGGTCGCCCATCAGCAGCGCCGTTTGGTCGGGTGAAGCCTGCACCCGGCTCTTAAGCCAATCATCCTGCATGTTCATCCTGGTTCAAAACAAAACACGCTGCGAAGATTTCGCAGCGTGTTCATCATTTCGTTCAGGCTGGCAAACAAGAAAGTGGAGCAGGTTTACTCTTCGTTACTACTGCTGGATGGCGCTTCAGCCCGGTTGCGGTAACGATAGGTAATCCGGCCGCGTGCCAGATCATATGGCGTCATTTCCACCCGCACCCGGTCTCCCAATAAAATGCGAATGTAATACTTACGCATACGACCCGACAGGTATGCCAAAACCTGGTGCCCATTATCCAATTCCACTTTAAATTGGGTGTTGGGCAGCAGTTCAATAATTGTGCCTTCCACTTCCAGTTTATCGTTTTTTGCCATACTTAGTTTTCTTCAGCTTCCTGTGCTTCAGTTTCCTCAATCACAGATTCCGACTCGGCAAGCGGTTCTTCATCCACCTCAGTTTCAACAACAGCAGCTTCAGTCTCCACCTCAGCAGCCACGTCGGTGTCTATCTCCACCGCGGTCACTACTTCACTTTCGATGCTATCTGCTGTCGTTTCGGCAGCGGTTTCAACTTCGGCCACAACCGGCACGGCCGTTTCCACTTCCACCTCTTCCTCAACAGCCTCATCAGCCCGGTTACTCTGTTTTTGCGCCGGAGCAGGTGTACCTGCTTCGGCTTGTTTACGAGACATCCACTCAATCTGTTCATTGGCGCTGACTTGCCGCAAACTCAAACCGATACGCTGCCGGTCTTTCTCGATGCTGACAACACGCAGTAGATGGGTTTCCCCTTCTTTAACGACCTCGCCGGCATTTTCCACCTGGCCCCGTGAAAGCTGGGAAAGATGCAGCAGACCTTCCACGCCCGGCTCAATTTCGGCGAAAGCGCCATAATCCACAATGCGGGTGATGCAACCTTCCACCAGTTGATTGATGTGATACCGCTGCTCAACGGTGTCCCAGGGATTGGGCAACATTTTCTTGCGGCTAAGGCTGATGCGCTGGTCATCGCGGTCAATTTTCATCACATAGACGTCCACCTCGTCGCCCACCTTTACCACTTCACGGGGATGGTCAATCCGGTGCCAGGCCAGTTCAGAAATGTGAACCAGACCGTCAACACCGCCCAAATCCACAAAGATGCCAAAGTCACGCAGGCCGCTCACACGGCCGTGCAGCACATCACCCTCTTGTAATCTGTCCAGCAGTTCGCCCTTCTGCAACTCCTCCCACTCTTTCTGGGCGTCACGCTGCGAGAAAACCAGACGACGGCGATGGCGATCCACTTCAATCACTTTCAAGGGGATTTTCTGACCGCGCAGTTTTGCCAATTTTTGCTGGCGCTGCCGGTCATTCAGACCGCGCGTCAGCGCCGCCAGATGGGAAGCGGGAATAAAACCACGCAAACGGCCGTAAGGCACAATCGCGCCACCCTTGTTATAACCAATCACTTCCCCTTCAAAAATATCGCCCGTTTCCATCAATTGCTCGGCTTCGACCCAATCCTGATTCATCTTGGCCAGATGGATAGATACTTGCAAGCTGTCTGGAGCTTCCGTATTCATCACATAAACGGAAATCTCATCATTGACATGAAGTTCAGCCCGTTCCTCCGGTTCCAGTTTCGCCAGGTCTGTGCTGGGCACAATCCCATCCCGTTTCAGGCCCAAATCAACGATTACCCCCTGCTGCGTTACCGCGACAATGATCCCCTTGCGGATATCACCAACCTGGGGCAGCTCGTAATCATGTGTTTCCAAGAACTCTTCAAAATTGGTATCTTCCATCATGCTAATAAATTCTCTTCTCAAGTGGTTTAGGATAAAAAAACTCGACCGTCGCACGAGTTTTTTTGTGGGACTGGCCGAGTCAATTCTAAAATATGTGTCGTTTACGAACCGCTACTCAAGTTTATACTTCGTGGTACAAGCGCCTCCGACAATACCCAAACTATGCAGTTTCAAGTATTTCACAGGTTAACAATTGGTAAACAACGCCAAAATGAGAATGATCCAGCCAACAGTACCCAAGCGGGGGATTATAGCGGTACACTCTGGGCTTGTCAATTTTAACGCGACCGGCACGGCCGTCGCCAGGTTACACATACGGAGTAAATTTATGAAGCGATTCATCATAGGCCTGATCATCATCTTGGGGCTGGTGGGAGGTTACTACCTTTACCGGCAAATGCAGCCGACAGCTACCACCGGGGCAGGCACGGCCGTTTCCCCAACGCGCCCTGCCGGCCCTCCCAACGCCAATAGCCAGGCCAACAACGCCGGCAAAGTCTCCGCCGAAGGGCAATTGGCGCCCATTCGCCACGCCAACCTTTCCTTCGCCACTACCGGCGAGGTGGTAGAAATCATGGCCCCGGAAGGCAGCCTGGTACAGACCGGCGACCCTATCCTCCGGCTGGACAGCGCCGACCAGGAGATTGCCTTGCAGCAGGCAGAAGCCGCTCTGTCCCAGGCCCAGGCCGGCCTGGCGGCAGCCCAGGCCGGGCGAGAAGCTGCCGCCGCCAGCGTGGCCGCGGCCGAGGTAAACATCCGCGCCGCCGAAGCCGGTCTGGCGCTGGCCCAGGCGCCCCCTACCGCCGGGCAAATTGCCGTCAGCGAGGCGGCGGTCGCCCTGGCCCAGGCGCAGATCAGCGCCGCCGCCGGCAGCCAGGCATTAACGTTGGAAGGCGCAACAGCCGGGGAGCGGCTGCTGGCCGAAGCCCAAATCCTGGCCGCGCAAGCAGCGCAAAAACCGGTGCAAGATGCCCTGGACACAGCCACCCGGCTGGAAGCGCCCCAGGAGACCATTGACCAGATCACGGCCCAATATAATGCGGCGGCGGCCAATCTGGCGGCGGCCGAAGCCGCGCTGGCCGATCTGGATGCGGGGGCAACCGCCGTCGAACGCACCGCTGCCGCCAATGCCATTAGCACAGCCCAGGCACAGCGCGACGCGGCCCAGGCGCAGTTGAGCCTGCTGCTGGCGGGGGCCAGGCCGGAGCAAATTGCCATTGCGGAAACGGCCGTCACCGGCGCCATCGCCGCGAAAACGGAAGCCGACATTGGATTACAACAGGCAGAAACGGCCGTGACCCAGGCACAGGCCGCCGTAACCCAGGCACAGGCGCTGGTAGCTGCCGCCCAGGAAGCATTGGCCCGGCGCACGCTCAGCGCCCCCTTTGCCGGTACAATCGCCCGGCTAGACGCTGAATTGGGCGAAGTCGTCACCGCCGGAATGCCGGTTGTCACGCTGGCCGACTTCAGCCAATGGCTGGTAGAAACAACCGATCTGACCGAGCAGGATGTGGTAGCGATTGCCGATGGGTTTGGTACGGCCGTGTCCATTGACGCCCTGCCTGCCCACCCTCTGACGGGCGCCGTGCGTGATATTGCGCGCAGCGCCGGTCTGACGCAAGGTGAAGTAACTTACCGCGTCCGCATTACCTTGCCAGACACAACCGGCTTGCCTATGCGCTGGGGCATGACTGCTTTTGTAGATATTGCCACCACTGCCGCTATGCCCGCCGCCAGCAGCCGCCCGATTACTGCACCGGCCAACGAAGTGGTAACCGCCGAAGGAGTGATTGTGCCCCAACGCCAGGTAGACCTGTCTTTTCAAAGCGGCGGGCGGTTGGTGGAAATCCTGGCGTCAGAAGGCCAGGCTGTGCAAGCTGGTGATCCACTGCTGCAATTAGAACGCAGCAGCCAGGAAATTGGCCTGCGCCAGGCGCAAGCAGAGGTGACGATGGCCGAAGCCGCCCTGACTGCGGCTCAGACGCGCCTGACGGCAGCGCAGGCAGCGGTACAAACGGCACAAACCGGGGTCAATGCGGCCGAAGCACAATTGGCGCTGCTGCTGGCCGGGCCACGCCCAGAGGCTGTGGCCGCCGCCCAGTTTGAGGTGGCCGCGGCCACCGCCAGCCTGGCCCAGGCCATAGCCAACCGGGATGCGGGTTTGCAAATTTCCCAGGCGCAAATTTCGGCAGCACAGGCCAATGTGGCCGCCAGCCAGGCCGCTTTGCGGGCCATCCAGGATGAATACGATGCTATTTTGGGCAGTTGCACGCAGGTGGCGCTGCCGGATGGTTCGGTGCAACCAGTTTGCCCATTGTATGGCGCCGTAGAGGAGACAAAACGGGCTGAATTGGAGCAGGCGCAGGTGCAAGTAGCAGCGGCGCAGGCCGTGTTAGACGCACTGCTGGCAGGGCCAACGGCGGGGCAGCGGGCGGCAGCCGGTGGCGGCGTAACCATTGCCCAGGCGAACCGGGATTTGGCGGTGGCGCGGCTGGCGCTGGCTCAAGCCGGGGCAACGCCGGAGCAGATTAAGCAGGCGGAAGTGGCGGTGGAATTGGCGCAGACGACCGTTGCGCAGGCAGAAACGGCCGTGACCCAGGCTCAGGCGGGTGTAGCCCAGGCGGAGGCAGCCCTTTTGCAGGCCCAGGCGAACGTGCGGGCAGCAGAACTGGCACTGGCGCGTACCACCCTGCGCGCCCCTTTTGCCGGTATTGTCGCCAGCATTCGGCCGGCGTTGGGCGAACTGGCCGCGCCGGGTGTGCCCGTGCTGAGTCTGGCCGATTGGCGCACCTGGTTGGTAAAAACTACTGATCTGACGGAACTGGATGTGGTGAGCATTGAGCCAGGCGATACAACGGCCGTGCAAGTGGATGCCATCCCCAACACCACATTACGCGGCGTTGTTACCGATATTGACAGCATCGCCACCCCCACACGTGGCGATGTGACCTACGTAGTAACAATAGAACTGGAGGATACCGGCGACCTGCCCTTGCGGTGGGGGATGACGACGGTGGTGAATATATCGCCGTGAACGGTAATCAGTGATCGGTCAACCGATTACCGATCACCGATTACCGATAACTGGATTGCGCATAACGCCAATCCCCTCAATCTCGCTTTCCAGCACATCGCCGGGCTGTAAAAATTCAGGTGGGGTGCGGGCAAACCCAACCCCATCCGGGGTGCCGGTGGCGATGATGTCGCCGGGCAGCAGGGTCATGCCCAGTGACAGGTAGGCGATGGTGGCGGGGATGTTGAAGATCATGATGTCGGTACGGCCGTCTTGTTTGACGACGCCGTTCACGCGACAGGTCAGGCGCAGGTTGTGGGGGTTGGGCAGTTCGTCGGCGGTGACGATCCAGGGACCAATGGGACAGGCGCCGTCCAGGCTTTTGCCTTTGAAGTATTGTTTACCGGCCATTTGCAGGTCGCGGGCGCTGATGTCGTTCAGCACTGTATAACCGTAAACGTAGTCCATGGCGGCGGCGGTGGGGATATTTTTGCCCGCGCGCCCCACGATGACCGCCAGTTCCACTTCCCAATCCAGTTGGGTGGTGACGGCGGGGTCATAGGGGATGGGGTCGGTGGGGCCGTTGACGGCCGTTGTCGCTTTGGTAAACACCACTGGCGTCTCCGGCAATTTCGCCTCCTGCCCCCGCGCGCCATACGATTCTTTGACGTGTTCGCTGTAGTTCAGCCCCAGGCAGATGACGTTGCGGCGGGGGTGGGGAATGGGGGCCAACAGGTGTACGGCCGTGAGGGGGATGGTATGGCCGGCGGTAACGATGGTTGTTTGCGCCGCCACCAATCCCTCAGCGCCCAACTCGATAAACGCCTGCATGTCCGGGGCCAGGTGGCTCAGGTCTACAATCTGGTCGTGGACAACAGCGCCGATGGCAGTACGGCCGTTGTGGGTAAAAGTAACAAGTTTCACGATCAATTCTCCTCTCACATCATTGTTCAGTTCTTTACGAGACCTGACAGGTTTTGGACTGCACAGTTTCAAGCTGAACCGGCAAAAACCTGTCAGGTCTGAACCATTACCTTCTCACGGATGGTTTCCCCTGTTTATACCAATTGTGCGGCAAAAGGGACAGGGGCATGGCCTATTCCTTGTTGATTTTTGTCACCTGGTCAGGTATAGCGTAACATTGGGGGCAGCATAGGTAAGGAGGAAAACCCGTCCATGTTCCAAAAACTGCTCATCCCCCTAGATGGTTCGCCCTTCGGAGAACTCACGCTGCGTTACGCGCGCTCGTTGGCCGGGCAGTACCATAGCCACCTGCTGCTGCTGCACGTGATCACGTCGGGTTGGGAAGGGGAAATGCGGGCCGAGATGCCATCGGCAGAACATGCGGCCCAGGCACACGAAACCCACGATGCCAGCCAATACCTGCGCGAAAAAGAACAGGCATTACAGGATGAGGGGTATACGGTCACGGCCGTGATCCGCAAAGGTGAACCGGTGCATGAGATGATATTGGACACGGCCGTAGCCGAAAACGCCGACACCATCATCATGTCCACCCACGGCTTCACCGGCCTCAAACGGCTTATGTTCGGCAACGTCGCTGAAAAAGTGATCAGCCGCGCCACCATCCCCATCTTGCTCATTCGCCCCCCCGACAACTAAAAATTGCCATATGAGCCACCATAAAGTATCCTTGTTCCCACGCTTCATAATTCATAATTCATAATTTCTGATCCATGATCCGCATCCTCCGTCTCTATGCGAACGCGATAGACAAGCTAACCGAAGGGCTGGGCGCTATCTCCATGTACCTGGTGCTGCCCACCGTCTTCATCGGTTTTGCCAATGTTGTTCTCCGCTATGTGGGCAGGTTTGTGGGCGTCAGGTTGACTTCCAATGCCATCATTGAAATTCAATGGTACCTCTACTCCCTCATCTTCTTTTTTGGTTTCGCCTACATCCTCAAACACAACATCAACGTCCGCGTAGATTTCTGGTACGGTCAACAAAGCGCCAAACGCAAGGCGATCATAGACTTCGTTGGGCATCTGATCGCCCTCGTGCCTTTCTGTCTTTTGGGTCTGTACGTCACCTACAATCCGGTCATGCTCTCCTGGGGACGCCGCTTTGACGGCTCATGGGGAACCTGGGAAATGTCACCCGACCCCAGCGGCCTGCCCCGCGCCCCCATCAAAACCATGATTCTGGTTGGCTTTTTCACGCTGCTGCTGCAAGCCATCGTTGAACTCATCCGCTTATACGGTATATTGCGCGACATTGACGAATTGCAGCGCACCCGCCCGGAAGATAAGGAAGCGCCGCTGCGCATTGAATAAAAATCGTCACGCCGGTTGCCAACCGGCATTACAGGAGAGAAGGTATGGGATCGGGATTTGAATGGGTAGCCATCATCATGTTTGTCTTATTCTTATTCCTCATCCTGAGCGGATATCCGGTCGCGTTTTCATTTGCCGGCACCGCCATCGTCTTTGGCGCGATTGGGCTGGCGTTGGATGCCTTTGATTTGAACATCCTCCGGCTGTTGCCGAACCGCTGGTTTGGCTCGATGTCAGACTTCACCCTGCTGGCGATACCATTTTTTGTCTTTATGGGAGCCATATTTGAAAAGTCAGGCCTGGCCGAGCGGCTGTTGGAAACCATTGGCCTGCTGATGGGGCCGCTACCCGGCGGTTTGGCGTTAGCGGTGGTGATTGTCGGTACGCTGCTGGCAGCCGCTACCGGCGTGGTGGCCGCGACCGTGATCGTCATGGGACTGCTGGCGCTGCCCATCATGGTGCGATATGGCTACGACAACAAGCTGTCTACGGGTGTTATCACCGCTTCGGGCACCCTGGCGCAACTTATCCCGCCCAGCCTGGTATTGGTTGTACTCAGCCAGCAGGTGGGGGTGTCGGTGGGCAAACTTTTCCTGGGAGCGCTGATCCCCGGCCTGATTCTGGCCGGTTTGTATGCGGTTTATGTGTTGGTGGTGGGTTTTTTACGGCCGTCGCTGGCCCCCCCCATACCCAAAGAAGCACGCACCCTAAAAGGGTGGGCATTGGCCCGCCGCGCCCTGGTGGCGGTGGTGCCTCCCCTCATCCTCATCTTTGCCGTATTGGGCAGCATTTTCACCGGCCTGGCCACCCCCACCGAAGCCGGCGCGGTGGGCGCGTTTGGCGCTTGCGTCCTGGCTGCCCTCAATCGCAATTTCACCTGGAAAGTGATCACTCAGGCGGCCCGTTCCACGGCCAATATCACCTCATTGGTCTTGATGATCCTCTTCTGTTCCAATTTGTTTAGCCTGGTGTTTGACAATTTGGGCGGGCAGCAATTTGCCACTCAACTGCTGACCAACTTGCCCGGCGGGTATTGGGGTTTCATCATTGTGGCCAACATCGCCATCTTCCTGTTAGGCATCAACCTGGAGTTTCTGGAAATCAGCTTTATCGCCCTGCCCATTTTTATCCCTGCCGCCATCCTGCTAGATGTTAATCTTATCTGGTTTACGGTGATGATCGCCATCAACCTCAATATGGCGTTTATTTCGCCCCCCGTTGGCTTTTCCCTCTTTTATCTGCAAAGTGTGGCCCCACCCGAAGTCCCCACATTGGACATTCACAAGGGGGCGCTCCCTTTCATGGGCCTGCAAGCGGTGGCGCTGATCATCGTGATGTTGATCCCGGCTACTGTTTTATGGCTGGTTAATCTGTCGTCGTAAAACCTGTGATGCGTGACCCTTGACAATTATTCACGCATCGCCCATCACCCATTACCTGTCGAGGTCTTCCGAGAAATCCCTTTGTCTGACCGATTTGGTGGGATTCCTCACTCCAAAGACTCCGTTCGAAATGACAACACAGGGTGGTTAGCGGTAGGGCAAGACGTTTCGCTTGTAGGTGCGAATATCATCCATGAAGGCGTAGCCAATGGGGACGTTTTGTTGCAGGCAGGAGAAGTCCCACACGGCCGTGAACGGCAATCCCTTCACCTCCATCAATAACGCCAACCGTCCCGTCAAATCCCCAGCCATCTCCAATTCCCGCAGCATTGCCGTTGGCTCTAGCAGTGCCAGCAGCATCTTTTCGGATTCGCCTTTTTTACACCTTTTCGGGTCTGCTGTTGGCTGTTCAGGCTATGTACTATAAATTAGGGGAGAGTATGAAACCGGGCTGCACGTAAAGAGCCGGGTATTGTGATTGGTAATATCAAATAACAACTTAGATTTGGAGGAAAGTAATGAAAAAACTTGTCTTGTTTATTTTTGTGGCCTTGCTATTGGCAGCCTGTGGCGGGAATGAACCCACGCCCACCCCCACTGCCCCACCGCCGCCGGTGGTGGTAGCCACAGCCACCGCCACACCTGTTCCCACTGTTTCATTTTGCAATATAGTAGACCCCAGCCAACTGCATCTCAATACGATGGGGCTGCCCTACCCTTACCAGGTGAACTGCGTCCCGGAAAAACCGTATGATGCCAGTATGCCTCCCGGCCCGGTCGGTTTACCGGAGCATATTCAAATTAACTTTGGCACACTCAATCCGGAGGCCACCACCCCCCTGGATCCTATCATCTACATCATTCCGGCGCAGGCATATGTGGCTATGTGGGATGCCGCCGGGAACCCCTCCGTGTCCCAGAATATGCAACGATTAAGGGACCTGGTGGCAACCAAACCGCAGGCCGTCCCCACTTCCAGCAACCCGCTGTTGCCCATGGAACTGGTAACCGGCTTCAACGACCTGGCAGTGCAGGGCAAATACCTGGACTTTGGCAATTGGGATGGTGTTCGTTTTGTGGGCCGCTTTGAGCAAAGCCCAAACCCGGTCACCAACCAGAATTTGTATTACTACTTTCAGGGTTTTGCCGGGGAGAATGATGAGGTTTTTGTGGCCATGCGTTGGCCGGTAACGACGCCTTTTGTGTGGAACACCGCCGGCGATGTGCCCCAGGCAGAGATGGATCAGGTAAATAGCGATCCCACCGCCTATATGAACGAAAAAGCGGCCCAACTCAATGCGCTGGCGCCAGAGGACTGGAATCCCACCTTGACCACACTGGACACCGTCATAGGCTCACTGCAATATGGGCCGCCGGAGA
Organism: Anaerolineae bacterium; assembly: GCA_019637635.1. Taxonomy (GTDB): domain Bacteria; phylum Chloroflexota; class Anaerolineae; order Promineifilales; family Promineifilaceae; genus CAADGU01. Next base: position 385 of record JAHBVI010000192.1, on the reverse strand, counting down.
CGCCTGGTCCGGTACCTACGGTTGAGATTCCCACGCCAGAGCCACAAGCGCCTTACGGCCGTGTCACGGCCCCCGCCGGTGTGAATGTCCGTTCCGGCCCTGGCACCAATTTCCCCTTAATCGGCACGGCCCCGTTTGGGGCGGAGGGGGCGATTATTGGCATTAGCGCCGACGGCCGTTGGTGGGTCACACCCATTCAAGGCGCACCAAACGGACAGGGTTGGGTCAGCGTGGACTTCGTGCAGGCGTTTAATGCCGGTAACGTGCCTGTGATTCCTTCGCCGCCGCCACCTGTGCCCACCGCCCCCCCCCCCGCCGGGCCCCCCCCCCCCCCCCCCCCCCCCCCCAACCGCCCCCCCCCCCCGCGCCCCGGCCCCCGGGCCGG
>JAHBVI010000191.1 GCA_019637635.1 Anaerolineae bacterium | reverse complement strand
GCTGTCGCTGACGCCGCCAACGGCCGTCACGCTGCCCATTAACACATGATTACCGGCGCTGTTGGCTGTGATTTGCACCGGCAGCACGGCCGTACCCCCCGCCGGGATAGAGATGGTTGGCAGGTCGGTCACGGCCGTTAAGCCCGCCCCGGCAAAGTCCAACTGGTATTCCGTCAACGTGTTGCCCGTGTTGCTGATGACAAAGGTCAGGCCGGTGCTGAGTGTACCCGTCACCGTGCGGCTGGTTGGCTGCCAGGCCACAGCCACCTCGGCAAAGGGGACGATGGTGTAACCGGCCACATCCTCCGCCTGAATTTGCCCATCCGTCTGGGATTGGGCGGTGACGGCAAACTGGTGCGCGCCGGGCAGCAGGAAACGCAGGTCGGCCGCGGTGAGCTGCACCGTTTGCGCCGCGCCGGGGGCCAGCGTCACCGCCGCCGCCGACAGTTCCCCGGCAGCCGCCAGCGGGCCGCTCACCGTCAGGGCAAACGTGTCCGCCAGGCTGCCCACGTTGGTGACGGTGATGTCCCAGGTGGCCGGTGTGGTCGGGTCTACGCTCTGGTTGGCCGGGCTGATGGCCACCGTCACGCCCCGCGCCGTCACCTCGGCGATGGCTACGGCCGTACCCACCACACCCGGTTGATTCATTGACTGCGCCGTCAGGGTGAGTGGGTAGCTGCCCGGCTGGGCGCTGGTGGCTGGCGTCACCAGCAGCCGCAGGTCGGCGCTGTTATAAAGCGGCGCGGACAGGCTGATTTCGCTGACGGGTTGGCCGTAGTGGGTCAGTTCGGCCGTCCAACCGGCGGGTACGTCCAGGCTGAGGGTGTAGCTGTCGGTCGTGTCGCCCACGTTGGTCAGGGTGAGGGTATACACGGCCGTCGCCCCCGGCCCGGTGACAACAACATCAGGATGGAAGGCGGCCAGGATACCAAAACGGCCGTCGCCCACCGCCACCCCATCCACAGAATCGCTGGCCCCACTGCTGGCGCTGGCGGTGATGGTGAAAGGTTGGGGGCCGTGTGCGGGCGGCACGGCCGTCACCGTCACCACCTCTACCCCATTGCCTGCCACACTCACGTTCGCCGGTACGGTCACGTCGGCCAGGCCAACGGCCGTCAGGTCATAGGTGCGCCCGGCCGTTTCCAGATTGCTGATCGTCAGCGTGTAGGTCAGTGGTTGGCCGGTTGGCCCATTCTGGCTGAATGGCGTCAGCGCCAGGGCCAGCCCGTCAAACAGGGTTAATTGGGCGGAGAAATCATCCAGGCCGCCGCTGCCATTGTCCACGTCCAGCCACAGCGTCAGCGTGTCCGGGTCGGCGTTGGCTGGGGTGTGGGCCAGGATGGGGACAACGGCCGTTTGCCCTGCGCCGATAGATACCGTAGCCGGGTAATCGAGCCAATCGCCGGGAATGCCGCCGGGGAAGAGGGAGTACACGGCCGTGCTGCTGCCGGGATTGCTGAGGGTGAGGGTGTAGACGGCCGTGCCGCCCACCACCACACTCTGCGCCGCCGGGGCCAGTTCACCCAGGCCGGGCGCGGTCACATACAGCGGCGGCAGGGTGAGAGTGTTGAAGCCGCTGGGCAGTCGGTAAGCCACTTCCGTCCCGGCCGAGACCTGGCGCGTTTCGCCCGGCTGCATCTCCGTCAACAGGCTGTCAAAGGTGGTGGCGATGAGCGGCTCATACCACTCCTGGCGGTACTCCCAGCCGTACAGCGGCGGATTGGCCGTCAGGGGAATGGAAGCCGTTTGGGTCAACACCGTCACGTGCGGTGTGCCTTCGGTGTACGTAAAAACCATCTGGTAGGCGGGTGCGGGGCTGCGATCCGGCGTTTGGGTGCGGTAGGTATTGTGCAGTTCCCAACTGTTCGGTTCGCTGACCGGCACGCTCCAGTCGTCGTTGATGTTGGTGACGTGGTAGTTGTGTTGGTTCCAGACGGGGCGCGAATCGGCCCAACGGCCGTCGTGCCCGATGATGAAGATGCCGTTAACGCCGCTCACCACCACTTCCGCCAGCCCGTCGCCGTCCACATCGCCCAGGGTGGGGTAATCCAACACCGTGCCGGAGGCGGTAACCGGTTCGTTGAACAGCCGTTTGCCGTCCGCACCGCGCAGAATCAGGAAACCATCGGTCGCCCCATTCCACAGAATTTCCCAGGCGCCATTGCCGGTCAGGTCTTGAACGGCCACACCAGAGGCGGAGGCGGTATTGTCGGCCACCAGTTGCTGCCACACCAGATTGCCGTTGGCGTCCAGCACCATCAGCAAATGGTTGAAGATGTTGAGTCCGGCGCGCATGGCCGAGGCGGTGACAATGTTCATCTGGCCGTCGCCGGTCACATCGGCTACGGTGACGGGGCTGGGGCGGTAGAGATTGTTGTTGTTAGTCAGGTAGCGCCAGAGGACGGCGCCATCGCTGTGCAGCGCCTCGATGATATGACCCCAGTTGATGATGATCTCCGGCTGCCCGTCACCTGTCAGGTCGGCCACGGCCGGTGCGCCAAACGCGCCGCCGCCGCCCAAAATGACAATCGGGTCGGGCAGCAGGCGGCTCCAGACAAGCTGGCCGCCGTTAAAGTAGTCATACACCCGCATCTCCCATTGATCGGCCATCACGATGTCCAGAATGCCGTCGCCGGTGATGTCCGCCAGGACGGGCGGCGGCGGGAAGCGGTCGGCGATGGGTGTGCTCCATTGCACAGCGCCCAGATGGTCAAGCACGTACAGCGCATCTTGGGAGGCGGCGATAACGATTTCTGGCTCTGGGTCGAGGTCGAGATTGCCCACGCTGGGGCCGCCCCAACCAAACTCCTCGTTTGTGTAGAAGGAGGCGACGGCGGGGTTGTGCCAGAGCAGGTTGCCGTCATGGGTGAAGGCGAAGGTTCCTTCACGGCCGCTAATGATGATCTCGGCACGGCCGTCGCCGGTAATGTCGGCCAGGGCGGGTTCAGCGGCCGGGCCAACCAGGTCGGTATACCATTGGATGGGTGAGCCGTTGCCCGCGTCTTGCCCGTCGCCGCGATAGACGTAGAGACGGCCGTTTAACCCCGGCGCGACCAGTTCCACCACTCCATCGCCGTTCAGGTCGCCAATGGCAATGGTGGTGGCAAAGCCGGTATTGGTTGTACCGGGCAGGCTCTCTTGCGCCGTGAAGTCGTACCACTCCACCACAGGCGTGTGGCTGTAGAAGTCGGGCGGGTTGACGTGGAAGGCGTCTACCCGCGCTACTGTGCCGCCGCTGGAAGGGAGATAGACCTGGGCCACGTGCGCCCCTGCGCCCAGGTCGGGGAAGTGCAGGGCAAAAGGCTGCTCGGCGAATGGGGGGGTCATGTTATACACGCCCTGATACACGCCATCTATGACCACGTGCAGGGTGGTGTTGGCCCGCTGGTAGCCGAGGACGGTGAGGTCGGTACCGGTAAAGGTGAACCAGATGTTGTTTTGGGTGCTGGCAAAGTTGGTCAGGTAATCCCCCTCCCAGGCGTATTCATTTGCCGCCCAGCGCCACCAGGTTTTATTGCTGAAGTGGAAACGGCCGTCGCCCTCTTCTAATTGCGCGTCATACCAGCCGTCGGCCAGGGGTTGCCCATCCCACACGTCAATGTAGTCGGGCCGCACCACGCCGCTGACGACCACCACCTCGACGGTATGGGGGCCGGGGGACAAATTGGCAAAGGGGAAGTTAATCACCTCATTGGTGCCGCCGCCCGTCTGCACAATGCCTTGCGAGAGACCATCAATAAAAATTTCGGCCGCGCCCGTGACGCTGTGGAAGCCCACATTGACCCACACTCCCTCAAAGTCCAGACGCCAGCTATTACCGGCGGTGCTGCTGCTGACGTTGTAGCTGCCGCTGGTTTGCCAGTTGTTGCCCTGGTTGGTCCAACTTTGGGGCATGGTGCGGTGCGGGTAACCGTTGTAGCGCATGGCCGGGTGGTTTTCTTCGTAGCGGGTGATGGATGTGGCCGGTGGTGGTTCCGTAGCCGGTTCGATGGCCGGGGTGAAGAAGGCATCCACCGTCACCGTTTCCCGATATTGGCGCACTTCCAGCACGTGTGGGCCGCTGCCCAGGCCGTCAAAGGAGAACGTGCGCGGGCTGTCGGTATAGGCGTATAAATCGAACAGCCCGTGGGACACGCCATCAATGCGAATCTCGAACTGTTTGTAACTGAGCTGCGCCCACGCCTGGAAGGTTACAGAGTCGCCGGTGAAGGGGAACCAGATGGTGCCACTGGGGTTGGTGTTGTTGGCATACGCGCCGCCGCTGGCATTACTTTCCACAGTGCGCCCCCAACCGTTGCTGGTGAGGAGACGGCCGTTGCCCTCCTCAAACGTCCCCTCGGCCAACGGCTGCCCATCCCACACCTCCAAAAAGTCCAGGTGAATGCGCGTACCGCTGGCGTTGGGGTGGCTCGTACCCAACACGGTAATGGTGACGGTGTGCGGGCCGGCGCCCAGGCCGTTGAAGTAGGTACTGGCGGTATCATCTTCGCGGCTGTACAAATCCACCGTTTGCACCGGCTGGCCGTCAATGGCAATCTCTGCCTGGCCGCCAAAGCGGTCGGTGGCAAAGCCGATGCCCAGCCAATCCCCGGCGAAGGCAAAGCTGATGGTGTCGTTGGCGGCGGCGGAGTAGATGTACTCGCCGGCGCTGGCGCGGTTGGCAACGATGCTGGCGATGCGATTCCAGCTTTGCGCCGTTTGGGTGAAGGGGACGCCGTTGTACAAAATGGCCGGGTAGTCCGCCTCGTAACGGGTGACGTCGGTGACGGGTGGGTTGGGGTCAATGAAGGGGCCGGCGCCGGGGGTGGTGAGTTTGTCAATCGAGGTGGCGTTCTGGTACGTCATCACCTGCAAGACGTGGGGGCCGGCGCCCAACCCTTCATAGGAGAAGACGCGGGGGATGCCGGAAGTGGCAAAAACGGGGGCAAACATATTCACGGTGTCCAGATAGACGCCATCCACAAAGAGGCGCGCCTTGCCGGCGCTGCTGTAGGCAATGGTATGCAGGCTGAAGGAGTCGCCGGTGAAGGGGAACCAGGCGTTGGCGGTGCTGCTGGACATATAACTGCCGCCGCTGGCCCCGCCGTAGTTGGTGGTAGACCAGCCGTTGCTCTTGAAGATGCGGGCGTCATCCTGCTCAAAGTCGCCGTCGGGCAGGGCGGAGCCGTCGCCAAAGTCGGCGTAGTCGAGTTGGACGCGGCTGTTGCTGGCGTAGGGATTGGCGCTGCCCATGACCTGGATGACCAGGGTGTGCGTGCCATTCGTGAGGCCGTCGAACAGGGTGCTGACGGCCGTTTCTTCGTTGTGGTAGAGGTCTATGATCCCCTGGCTGTTGCCGTCTATGAAGATTTCGGCGTAACCGCTAAAGCGGTCGGCGATGAAACCGAGGCTGATCCAGGTACCGTCGAAGGGGAGCACGGCCGTGCTGCCCGCCGCCGCATTACGCCAATGGCTGCCGCCGCTGGCCCGCTGCAAGTTGATATTTGTCCAGGTACCGGTATAGCTCCAGTCCGGGTCGTTTTGCTCCGTGCGGGTGAAGGCGGGGGAGAAGAAAATTAGGAATTGTGAATTAGGAATTATGAATGGTTCGTCGCTATCTGATCTTTCGCTGTAGAAGGGGGTAAGCGGGAGGCTGTTGTCATTGGTCAACGGCCGTGCTTCTTCTAATCCATCTTCCTGTACGGGCAACCCTTGTGGTTGCCCCTCTTGCCCTTGCCCCAAAACGGGGGCAGGCACAAGGCCAGCTTCAACAACGGGCACCTCGTTGGGAATGGTTGGATTGAGGTAGGTCAGGTCAACGGCCGTCAACGGCGCATCATACATCGTCATTGACTGATTACCGATTACCAATAACTGATTACCGGCAATCTCGCTGGTAATCACCGTCGTCACCGTCACCGTGCCGGGGGCGACAACGTCGGGGTAAACGGCCTGGCTGAGTTGCAGCGCCTGACCGACGCTGAAATAGCCGTAACCGCTGCCGTCGGGGATGGAGCTATTGTCTCCGTCCAGCAGGTTGACGGTGACGGTGTAGATGCCGGCCGCCCAGCCGGACGTGTTCACGTTGCTCAGTTCATAGACGCGCGGGTTGCCCGCCAGGATGTTCAGGGGGATGACGGCGCTGAACGGCTGGCTGCCGTCCGGGGCAAGGATGGCCGTATGAGCCTGGGCGGGTATGGCGACCCCGGCAAAGTTCGCCACCTCCACACGCAGGTCGGTGGCGCTGATGCCCGTTTCCACAAAAGGTGGGTCGGCGATGACCTGGGTGATTTGCACAAATTTGTCTACCACGTTGAGGCGGGCCACGGCCGTATCCTGCACCGCCACGTCACCCATCACGTCGGCCACGATGACGGCCGTCAGGTTAAAGTTGCCCATCGCATTGGGCGTCGGGGCCACCGGCAGATTCGCCGTCGCCCCCGGCGGGATCGTCTGGTTAAAGAGCAGGTCGCCGCCGGGCAGGCCGGTGATGGTGATGGCATAGGTGGTGGTCAGCGTGCCCTGGTTGTGTACATCAAGGTTAAAGCTGGCGCTGTCGCCGAGCAAGATGGCCTGCACGTAGGGGGTAAAACGGCCGTCCACCCGATGCTGCTCCACTTGACATAAATTCCCACTGAGGGTGGTTACGGCCGTGCTCAGGTCGGCGATGGCCGCCAGAATGTTGCTGTTGCCGGTGGCGGTGCTGAGGGTGGTCACGGCCGTTTCCACATCGGCCAGGGCGGGCAGCGTCATCGGTTGGGCGGCGGTGCGTGCCTGGCCGATGACCGTTTGCCCGGCGGCGGCGGCCCGGTCGCGCAGGGGCAGCGGGCAGTTGCCCAGGCTGCACCACTGTTCCAGTTCCACAACGGCCGTCGCCAACGCTTCCAGACCGGCGCCCAGGCTGTCATTCAGGGTGCAGCTATCGGCGGCGGCAAAAAGGGCGGCGCTTTGCGGGCTGACGATCTGCACCTGGGTCAGCAGGTATTGGGTGTACAGGTCGCCGCCGCTGCCATCCGGGGCCGCGCTGGCCAAGAGCAGCGGGAAACGCGCCCCCAGGTTCAGGTCGGCGCTGTTGAGGGTGATGGTTTGCACGGCCGTCTGGCCTACTGCCAGGTTGAGCGGGTTGGGCGGCACAACGGCCGTGCCCGCCGAAATGGGCAGGGTCACATCCAGGGCAAAACTACCGGCGGCGTTGCCCACGTTTTGCATGGTCAAGGGGATGTCCAGGGCATCGTCGGGACCGAGGTAGAGCGTTTGCCCGGCCAACGACAGGTAATTGAAGGGCTGCCCCGGCATCGTCCAGGTGGCGCTGGCGTTGGCGTTCAGGCTGCCGCTGCTGGCGGTGACGTTGAGGGGGTAGCTGGTTCCCGGCGCGGGCGGCTGGCCGGTGGGCGGCTGGATAGCCAACCCCACAAAACCCCGTTCATACGATCCCAGGGTGATGACGGCGCTGCTCTGGCGCTGGCCGTTGAGCAGCAGCCAGTTGGCCGGGGGGCCGCTGGCGGCGACGGTGATGGTCTGGGTGAAGGCCGTTTCGTTCCACAGTTCCAACTGGTAGGCAGATTGGGGGATTTCTGCTTCGCCGTCGTTGGTCTGGCCGGAGACGGCGGCGATGGCGGCCTGGTTCATGGGCACGGTCAGGCGGGTTTCTGGGGTGATGGTCAGGCTAAGGCTGTTGTTGTCGCTGATGGTGACGGTGTGGACGGCCGTGACCAGCACATCGGGGTGGTCGGCCGCCTGGGCCACCAGCGTTATTTCGTAGCTTCCGGCGGGGATGCCAACGGGGAAAGCGTACTCAACGGTGTTGTCACCGACGATGTTGACAAACCAGCGGGTGGGGGCGTAGACGTTGACGCTGACGGGGCCGCTGAAGTTGGCGTCGAGCAAGACATCGAAGGAGGTTAGGGTGTAGGGCACGGCCGTGGTCGCCGCCGGATCGGTGGTCATGGTCAACGCGGGCTGGCCGCCGCTGCCATTGTCCACAACGGTCAATGTCTTGCCGATGCGTTCCTGCCCGGCATAAAAGAGGTTTTGGCGGAACAAAATATCGGGCAGGGGCATGGGGCCGTCGCGCTCTGCGCCCAGCACAAACCGCTCCAGGCCACAATCGTCAATGGGGCAGAGGTGGGCGGGTAAATCCATCCAGGTGGTGGCGTTTTGCGGGGCTACGGCCGTTGGCTCTGCCGGGTTGTTGAACGAGGGACAGAAGGAACAGGTAAAGGGCCAGGGCAGACCAAAGGGGTTTTCCAGCTCACACTCATCGTTCATGGCGGCGCGCACGGTGCCACCCAAAGCCGGGACAGCGTGGCAGACAACGTAGTCCCATATTTCCTTTACAGAATTGCGCAGACTGTAAACCGCTTCAAAGGTGAACGGTGCGCCAAAGCCTATGGAAATATAAGTCCACTCGACCAGCGACAGGTGCAGGCCATTTTCGGAGACGCTGATCGTTTCGCCGGTAAGCGGGTCAATTTCCCACCAGCCCAACACCGCCTGGCCATCCAATTGCACAGGATGAGAAGGAATGAGGATCTGTTTGCCCTCTTGCAGGGCAGCGGCGGCATAAGCGTAAGCGGCGGGGTCGAGCGGAAACAGTTCCAGCAAAGCGGCATTGGCCGGGGTGACGAGGAGGGGTTCAATGCCCTGCTCGACCATGGCGTCAAAAATGCGGGCGGTGGTTAACGGGGCGATGCCGGTGAAACGTTCCAATGCCTGCCCTTCGTAGTAGGATTCGGCCACCCCTTTGAGCCAGTTGGCGGTACGGCCGGCCGATGTCGCCTGGCCGGGATAAACGATGGTGGTGGCGCGGGTGGTGCGCAGGTCTATGCTTTTGCGCAGGGTGTCGGTGGCCGGGTTATAAAAGGTTTCGGTGGTGATGATGCGCGGCTGGCTGTAGAACAGTTTAACCAGCAGGCCATTTTCCAGATGACCGGCGGTGCGGTCGGTGAACAGGGCAAAATCCAGGCCGCTAATGGCCTGGGCCAATGCCTGGTTTTGCTGGAAGGATGCGGAAGCCTGGCGCAGCAGTTCAAACTCCTCCGGCGTGGGGTTGGGGTTGCTGAACAGGCCCAGCGCCGGGGCTACCTGGGCGGCAAATGCCTGCCCGGAGGCGTAGATGCTGTCGCGGTAGCGCTGGATGAGGGGGAAATTTTGCAGGCGGTTGGGTAGGAACCAGGTGACGTAGAGGTCGCCTTCGCCAATGAAGGCGGCGTTGTTGGGGTCGCTGCTGATGATGGGGTTGCCGCCGCCTAGCCGGGCGTGTTGGCCGAGCAGGTCTTTGATTTCGCGGGTGAAGGTTTCGCTACGGCCGTCGGGACTTGTCGTCTCTACGGTGAGCCAGAGGGCGGTGGTGAAGCGGGAAGCCAGGGGGAAGGTGGTGAGCAAATCCTGGTAGGTATTACCCAGGTTATAGTCGTCGCCGCCCTGGATGGTGAAGTAGGGGGTGTAGTGGTGTTCGACGTTGGTGAAGACGCCGCCAGCGGCGCTGCTGTTGACCAGATGACCAAAAATGAGGGGGCGGCTGGCCAGTTCGGCCACACTGTAGGTCGTTTCCAGCGGTGTGATGGTTTGCAGGAATTGGCCGCCAATGGGGAAGGCGCTATACTGCTCGGCTTCCAGGCGGAAGGTGACGGTGTGGCGCAGTTCGGCGGGGATTTCGGCGATGCGGTCATTTGCGCCGGGGGTGGCAAAAATCTGGCCGACGGCGGCGTTGGCAAAGCTGGGGTCGAGATTGGTCCAGCCCTGGCCGGGCAGGTACGCTTCCACCCACCAGTGGTCTTGCGTGAGGGCGAGCAAGGCCGGGTCATTGAGGGGATCGGCCGTTTCTGTGCCGGGGGGAAGGTGTCCGGCAACGGCCGTAACCGGTTTGAACATCGTCGCCAACAAGGTCTGCGCCTGGGGTACGGTCAATGAACCATGCCGGTAGCGGGCGGGCACACCGGCGGCGCGCAGGGCGGCAATCAGCAGGCTGCTTTGGTCGAGTGAGTTGCCCGCTTCACCCCACAACGTGCCCCGCGTGCCGCGCAAAGAGCCAACATACGGTTCAAAGGCCATGCCGCGCACAGTGGCAAAAAAGGCAAGCGGGTCTTGGGTGGTTTGGGCGCTGGCGTGGAGCAGGTCGGCGTCGGCGATCTGTGCATCGGGGGTGGCAGCCGTGTACGCCGCCGGAATCGCATCCGGCACGGCGACGGCCGGGCGGGCATCCACGCTGACCGATTCGCCCCAACGTTGGGCAACGGCCGTTGCCCCATTATCCAGATTGACGAAGTTGGGGGCGCTGGCCGGGGGCAGCACGGTCATGGTGATAACGGTGCTGCCCATCGGCGGAATGGGGGGCAGGTTCCAGGTGAGGGTGGAGCCAACGATGATGGGGTTGCCGCCAGCGGATAGCAGTGTACCGCCGCTGAGGGTGGTGGCTAACGTCACCTGGTTGAGCGTGTTGGCGTCACTGGTGATGTCGAAGGCGGCCAGGGCGGTGATGGTGTCGGTGACGCTGGCCGAGGGGGCGATGGGCGGCAGGGCGGTGGGCGGCTGGTTGTTGCTGACGGTGTAGCTGATGGTGATGCTGCTGCCGGTGTTGTAGCCGGATTGCACGCGGGACAGGGTGAGGGGGGTGGTGACAATGGGGTGGGTGACGGCCGTTGCCCCTGTGGTGCTTTCGGGCCGGGTGGCGGGTACGGCCGTGTCCGCCAATACCGCTGCCAGGCGCGACCACCCGGCCAGCGGCCCGGCCAACTGCATCAGTAAACTCAGGCTAATCACCAGAGAAATCATTTGTTGCCAATTGTTGTTACGGTTCATCGTTTGCTCCTTTGAGAATTATGAATTAGGAAGGATGAATTATGAATTTTTATTGATTGTGGTGGTTGCGGTGGCGGAAAGGTTGCCGGTTGGTGCTTTCAATTGTTGCTGTAAATAGGCATAGGCCTGTTCGGGTGTGGCAAAGTGATACGCCTCCCCGCTGTGCGGCGAGACCAATTCGGCCCGCCAGGGCTGCTGTTCGTCGTCCCGCCAGAGGCGGATGAGGTAGGCGTGGTAGTTAGACATCGGGTTGCCACACAATGGGGCACAGTGTAGAAAGCAAACGATCAGAAACCGATCACGGGTGGGTTGGTCTCGCTGTGGTAAGGGCTATAATAAGCCGCCGCCGCCATGATCTGTAAACGAGCGGCGTAGGGAACCCCCTCGTTCCACGCTCCGCGTGGAATGACAAATCCGACGCTCTGCGTCGAGGGGAACGCAGAGCGTCCCGGTAGGCATTCCCGCGCAGAGCGTGGGAACGAGAAAGAAGAAACGATGTTGACAATGACGTTGTTGGGCGAGGCGACCATCGCCCTGAATGGGAAGCCATTAACCGGCATTGGCTCGCGCACGGCCGAGGCGTTGTTGATCTTCCTGGCGTGTGAGGCACGGCCGTTTGCCCGGCACTATCTGGCGGAATTTTTCTGGGAAGAACGGGACCCGGAACAGTCGGCGGCCAATTTGCGGGCGGCGCTGTCGCTGCTGCGCAAACAGGTGGGGGATTATGTGCACGTCACCCGGCAAACCATTGCCTTTAACCAGGCGTTGCCATATCAGGTGGATGTGGCGGCGTTCACGGCCGTGTCCGGGGCGGTAGATCGGCAGGAAATGGAAACGGCCGTAGCCCTCTACGGCGGCGATTTTTTAGACGGGTTTTACCTGCGCGAGAGCCGGGCGTTTGAAGAGTGGAGCCTGCTGAAGCGGGAGCAGCTCCAGCAGCAGGCGATCCAATTGTTGCGCCGTTTGTTGG
>JAHBVI010000190.1 GCA_019637635.1 Anaerolineae bacterium | reverse complement strand
TCATTTTGGAACTGGGCCTCAATCCACCCGGCGATTTAAGCTGGATGGGCTGGTATGGGCATTACATGTTGGCGGTGGCCTATGATGATGCCTTGCAACAATTTTGGGTGTACGACTCCTGGTTGGGCACCGGGCGCGAGGCGTTGAGCAATACAGACCCGAACGGCCGCGTCCTCACCTATACCGACCTGGCCCGCGATTGGCCCCACTTCAACCGCAACTACATCGCCCTCTACCGCCCAGAGCAGGCGCAAGTGGTGGCCGACATTGTGGGCGCAGAGATGGATGACGTCACCATGTGGCAGAATTCGTTGTACCGGGCGCAGCAAGACGCGCAATCTGACCCCCAAAATGCCTTTTACTGGTTTAACTTAGGTACGAGTTTGAACGAAGCCGGGAATTATGCAGGCGCAGCGCAGGCGTTTGACCAGGCGCGGGCCATTGGCCTGCCCTGGCGCATGTTGTGGTACCAGTTTGGCCCCTATGAGGCGTATTACCAGGTCGGCCGTTACGATGATGTCATTTTGCTGACGGACACAACCCTCAAGGATCGCCCCTATTTTGAAGAGTCCTTTTACTACAAGGCGCTGGCCCAGGCCGCGCTAGACAAAGTGGCTGACGCCCGCGCCAATTTGCAGCGCGCCATTGCCTTTAACCCCAACTTTTCCCCGGCGGCTGAAGCCCTGAGCCAATTAGAAAGTGGAGGATAGAGCGGTAGGCCGTAGGCCGTTACCCGTCATCCGTAATCCGTGACCCATAATCAGACAACGGATAAGGGATAACGGATGACGGTTGACGGATTACCGTAAAGACGGAGCTATGAGAAGACGAACGAAGTTTTTAATTCTGGCCATCGTAATGATTCAGTTGATGTTGATTGCCGGTTTGTTGGTGTTGGAACCGGCGGTGCGTTCGATTCCGGGGCGGTACCGGGTGGCGCTGCAAGAGCGTGTACCCATCGCCGGCCGGATGTTGGAGAGCGTGATTCACCAGGTAGCGCCGGTGGCGGCAGCTTTGCCTGCTGCCGGTGAGCGCAGCCCCGTGGAAGAGGTGGACATTAACGCCTTGATTGCCGTCCGACCAACGGCTGCCCCCACTGACGCGCCCACACCCACGCCCGAACCAACGGTGCTGACGGCCGTGACCGAAACCGATACCACGACTGCCCAACCCACCCCCTCACCGACCAACACCCCCATCCCCACACCCACCAGCACCCCCACACCGGAACCGCTGCCCATCGCCCACGTGTTGGAAGGGATGGGCGTGGTTAAGCAGGCGTTTAACAACTGCGGCCCGGCGAATTTGACCCAGGTGTTGAACTGGTATGGCAGCCCCATTACCCAGGAAGATATTGCCAGCTACCTGAAACCCAACCCCGAAGACCGCAACGTCAGCCCCTGGCAAATTGCCGATTACGTTAATCAGTATACGGCCGGCCAATTCAAAGCCAGCGTTCACAGCGGCGGAAACCAGGAATTGATCAAACGGTTGGTGGCTGCCGGTTATCCGGTAGTCATTGAAAAAGGGTACGAGGTCAACAATGTGTGGTACGGCCATTACCTGACCGTTTATGGCTATGACGATACGCTGACGCAGTATTATACCCAGGACACTTATTTAGGCCCGTGGGATGGCAGCGGCCGGCCTGCCTCTTACCAAGAAGTTTCCACTTATTGGCCGCAGTTTAACTATACCTTTTACGTGGTGTACAAACCCGAACAGGAAGCGGAAGTGCAGGCCATCATCGGCCCGGAACTGCTGGACAGGGAAACGATGTGGCGTAACGCTGCCGCCCTGGCCCAGGCGGAAATTGACGCCGACCCGGACAATGCCTTTGCCTGGTTTAACCTGGGCACCAGCCTGACGGAACTGGGGGCGATGGTGCTGGAAGGCAACGCTACCTATTACCAGGCGGCGGTGCAGGCGTTTGACCAGGCGCGGGAAATTGGCCTGCCGCCGCATATGCTGTGGTACCAGCACAAACCGTATCTGGCCTATGATAAAGTGGGCCGCCATCAAGATGTGATTGATCTGGCCAACGCCACGCTGACGGAGCAAGGCGGGCGGAACGTGGAGGAGACCTATTGGTACAAGGGGAACTCCCTAGCTGCTTTGGGTGACCTATACGGCGCCAAGGAGGCGTACCAGAGCGCCCTGGCCGTCAACCAAAACTTTTACTCCGCCCAAATTTCGCTCGACTGGATAAACTCGGTACTCAGCGGTAATTAGTGGGTGGGGTACGGCCGTTGTGATGAAGCCCTAAAATCCAACCTCTGCCAATGTTGAGCGAGTTCTTGACGTTTTGCTCCTGCTCTTGTACAGTAACCCTGTACAACAATTATGAGGTGCAAAATGGCAATTCAAGTAACCTATTCACAAGCCCGTGAAAACCTGGCGCAATTGTGGGATGAAGTAACCCAAAATAAGGAAACCATTATTATCACCCGGCGGGGCGCAAAGGATGTTGCCCTTGTTTCCGCTTCAGAACTGGCCAGTCTGGAAGAGACCGCATACTTGCTGCGCTCACCAAAAAATGCAGAGCGGTTGTTAGCGGCTTTGTTGCGCTCAAAGACAGGCGAGGGGACGGCTCAGACCTTAGAAGAATTACGGGCTGAGGTGGGTTTTGACGAAGAAACAAACTGAACCAGAAGGCACGCGGAAGATACGCGAGGCTATCTTTTTCCCGGAATTCCGCGAAGATTTGCAATACTGGGTAAAAACGGATCGGAAGATCGCGTTGCACACGTTGGAACTGGTCGAGGCCATTATGCGCGACCCGTTTACCGGCATTGGAAAACCGGAACCGTTAAAACATTTATTGGCCGGCGCATGGTCAAGACGGCTGACACGGGAGCATCGCCTTGTTTATATTGTGAAAGCAGATCGCATTGAGTTCCTGCAAGCTCGATACCATTATTAATGCCTGTGGAAAATCAACGGCCGTACCCCCACCCACCACGTTACAAAAAAGAACGGCCGTAGGGGGAGGTACGGCCGTTCTGCTTAAGACTACAACGGATGGAAGATTAAGCGGATAAATTTCCAGAGAGGAATCCGTTCATTTCTTTATCCGCTGTAGTCATGGAGAAAAACTAAAAACCATGCTCGAAACGTCAGGATACGGACATCTATAACCCACTTGCGGACATCCGTAACCTACTTGCGAATGTCCGGCAATAACTTGCATACCTCCAAAACTTACTAATCAACGTGTATTAGCTACCCATTAACCAGCATGGTTTATCCTGCCAGTTTTGTCCAAAATTCTTTGTGACTAAGCTCTCTAAACTCTCTTGCCATTACTCTATAGGCTTTGCCCGATGTATAAACAAAAAGCCTTTCGCCGCGCTCACGTTTTAGATAAGATGCTATTTCCTTGAGAAAATAATCGTCGCGTGGCTCAATTTTCCCCTTAACCTCAACCCAAGTTTTCAGGTCAGGCAAATAAAAATCAACCAGGTAATTGCCTTCACCCAATCGCTCACCCTCATAAATCCATCGAATTTGATTAGCCTCCAGTTGGGTCACAAAACGAATTTCTAATTGTGAACGAAATTGCACCCCTTTGAAGATACCAGGAACTGCCCCAACTCTTCGGCCGGCGCCAGTTGTAACAGGAGATGCTGGCTCGCTCCCGTTTACAATCATTTCGGCTATGTTTGCTTCCCGATCCCGCAATTTCTGGGCTTGCTTTTCTTTCTTTTCTGCCTCGACCATTTGCTTTTTGGATCTTTTGTTAAAAGCTTTTATGGCAGCATTGTCAGACCAAAGTGGATGAAAACCTTTATAAGTCCAGGCAAAACTCTTTTCTGAGGAAGGTTCAGCGTTAAGAAAAGCAGCAATTTGTTCACCCAGAGATTGAATTGTAGCCAGGTATTCTATTTGTTCTTTGGTTTTGCCCACGAATGATGGACGGATCAAGTTATATTTGAGCGAGCCAGCCTTTCGATAATGTGTATAAGCGGATTGATGTAGAGGGGATTTTACTGGAAATCGAACTTTGAAGACTACAGACTTCTCTCGAATTCTATATTTATTGGAATTTCTATCACCTTGAAAATAGAGAACCATACTTTCATAAGATGAAGCGTGTCGTCTAACAAGATGGTTTTTTCTGTTAGCGATTTAATAAGACAATTCTCTAACTCCAGCTCTTTGCAAGTAATATGCAAATCGGCTTCGGTAAGTTGACCAACAAGGTTGGCAATGCTCAAAACTTGTTCTTTGGCATCAGGCAATTGCCGCACAGAATCAGGTAACATGAGGTATGAATGATATAGCTCATCACGAGAAAGAGATGATATATCCATAGATTCAGTGTAAGTGAAGGTAAGTTTCATGCCAATCTCTGCTTGTGGTCAGCATCCATACCCCACCACGCCACGTTAATAATAGCCACTGATGGCACTATCTTTGGGGGCATTGGTCAGGGTCGCGCCCACAATGCGCACTCTGGCTTTTTCCAGCGTCTCTTTGGCGCGTTCGGCGTGGTCGCGTTTGGTTTTGCCCGCCTGAATCACCAGCAGCACGCCATCCACCTTGGCCCCCAACACGGCCGCATCCGTCACGGCAATCACCGGTGGCGCGTCAAACAACACCATGTCGGCTTCTTCTTGCAGCCGGGCAATCACCTGGTCTACCTTTTTCGCGCCGAGCAGGTCGGCGGGGTTGGGTGGTTTGGCCCCGGCCGCTAACAGCCACAGGTTTTCTACGCCGGTTGCTTGCAGGGGCAGTTCCATGTTGTCGGCCAATACCAGGTCGGTAAAACCGGGTTCGGCTTTCAGGCCAAAGAGATCGTGTAGCGACGGCCGTCGCAAATCACAGTCCACCAATATGGTGCGGCGGCCACTTTGGGCAATCGTCACCGCCAGGTTGGCCATGGTCGTACTCTTGCCCTCATTCGGCGCGGGCGATGTGACCACCAGCGAACGCAGCGGGTTGTCCAGACTATAAAACGAGAGGTTCGTCCGCAGCGTGCGGTACGCCTCACTGACGGGGGATCGGGGGTCGGTGATGGTGATTAAGTCCATAGTTCGGTAATCGGTAATCGGTAATCGGTAATCGGTAATCAGGTTGTTCCCCGATTACCGTTCACCGATTACCGGTTACTGGTTAGGAATACTACCCACAACGGGTATCTCCAGATAACGTTCCACATCTTCACTGCGGCGCATGACGCCGGATTCCAACCATTCCAGGAAGAAAATCAAGATAATACCGAGCAGCGCGCCAAAGACAAAACCGGCGACGGTATTGATTTTGGTCTGGGGACTGGCCAGGCTGTATTGCGGATTATCTTGAAATTCGATGGTGATGCGGTCTTCCTGCCGGTTCTTTTCATTTTCACCCTGCTGCCATTGGATTAGCAGGTTGCCCCAGGTGCGGGCGATGTCGTTGGCCAGGTCGCCATCGGTATTCTCTACTACCAGTTGCAGAATCAGACCCAGCCGGTCAGAAGCGACACTGACGTCACCCAGCAGTTCCCCGGCGGTCATGTCTAGCTGTAACTGGTCAATGACCATTTGGGCGCGCAGGCTGCTGCGCAGCCATTGTTCGTAGTTGCCTAGCAGTTCACGGGCGGCCTGTGACTGGCCGAAATCAGAACGAGACGGCCGTACCAGCAGTTTCAGGCTGGATTCGTAGACAGGCGTTTGCATTTTGCTGTAGCCAAAGGCAGCTACGGCCGTCAACACCGCCAGCAGTATGATAATCCAGCCCCGCTGGCGGATAATGCGTAGATAGTCGCTTAGTTCCATACTTTCCTCGTGATGCGTAATCCGAAATCCGTCAGCCGTAATCCGTAATCCGACGGTTTACGGATTACGATTTAAAGCTTACGATTCTTCGGTATTTCTCCCAACACAGGCAATCCCAAACGTTCCACTTCTTCCCGGCTGCGCACGGCCGTGTCCAGATATTCGGCCAGCAGCGCCAGACCTACCCCGGCGATGAGTGCCAGGGCGATGCGCAAGGGAATGTCTAGCTGGCTGCGGAAGCTGCCGGGGATGGCAGTGACAATGGGCTGGTCTACGGGTACGATGACGGCCGTGTCCCCGCCCAACTGCGGCAGCGCCGCCGCATTTTGCTCCGTCAGCACCACGATGGCCGCGTTCATAATCTGGGCCAGCGTGGCCGCGTCCCCATGTTGGATGGACAGTTGCAATTTACTGCGTACATTGTCGGCCACCACGTTGAAGGTGTGCGGCGGTACGTCTATGCCTTGTGTGGATAAGTGGGCGGACACGGCCGTCTTAAATTCGCCGCCCACCGCCCAATCCGTCAGCCCGTTGACAATGTATTCCGAGGTGAGCCAGTTGTAATACCGGTTCTCGTCCGGGTTTTGCGCCTGGATGGCCGGCGTCTGGCCAACAATGAAGTTCATGCCCACGTTATACCCGGCGGGCGGCGGTGGGCTGTAGGTAATCACGCTCACCAGGATCACCACTGCCGCCGGTATGATAATCAGCCACCAGCGGCGCATCAGAATTTTCCAGATATGCCGTAATTCCATAATTAACTACCAGCCACTTTAGCCACTTTCTCTTCCACAAAGGTTTGCATCTTGTTTTTGAAGACCGCACTATCAAATTGTTCGGCGTGGCGGCGGATCACGGCCGTGTCCACCGTCACCGCATCAAACGCCGTTACCGCCTGGATGATACCGTCAACCGACTGTTCGGCAAACAGCGTCCCGGTCTGGCCGGGAATCACGCTGTCCAACGCACCGCCGGCAGCATAGGCAATCACCGGTCGCCCGGCGGCCATCGCTTGAATGGGCGCAATGCCAAAATCCTCTTCACCCGGAAAGACAAAAGCGCGGCAGCGGGCATAGAGATCGGGCAAATCGGCATCGGGCACGTAGCCCAGAAACTGCACCGTTGGCCCGGCCAACGCTTCCAGCCTTTCCCGGTCACGCCCAGAGCCAGCAATGAGCAACGGCCGTGCCATCTTGTTAAACGCCGCAATCAACAAATCAATCCGCCGGTACGGCACCAGCCGCCCCACAATCAGATAATAATCCTCGATCTTGCTGGCGGGCGCAAACCGGTGTACGTCCACCGGCGGGTAGATAATAGCCGCCTCCCGCCGGTACACTTTGCCGATTCGCCGCCGGACTTCCTGTGAAATGGCTACGAAATGGTCCACTCTGTCCGCCGCCAACCGATCCCACACCCGCAGCCAGGCCAAAAACGGCTGCAACATGCCCCGCGCCAGCCGGCCCAGCCCCTCCTGTTCGGCATACTGATGATACCGCCACACATAGCGCGTCGGCGTCAGGCAGTAACAAATATGCACCGTCTCCGGCCCGGTGATCACCCCATGGCAAAAGCCGCTTTTATTGCTGATCACTACGTCATACCCGCGTAAATCATGCTGTTCAAAGGCCAGCGGGTACAAAGGAAAATACAATTGCTGTTTGCGATGGATAAAGGGAGCGCGGTCTAAAAACGAGGTGCGAATATCCCAATGTTGCCAGTGCGGAGGCATTCTGTTCGGCGCATACATCGAGGTATAGATGGGCGCCTCCGGGTAGACGCTCACCAGCGCCTCCAGCACATCCTCCGCCCCACCTATCTGGTTCATCCAATCGTGAACGAGCGCGACTTTCATACAGGAGATTGGAGATTGGAGATTGGAGATTGGCGGTGATCTCCAATCTCTAATCTCCAATCTCTAAATGCCCAGCCGTTCCATCCGCGCCGCCAAATCCGCTTCCACTTCCAGGCTGTGCATAGCGTCGTCTAGCTGACGATCCAGGCTGCTGGCCTGCACTTCCCAGGCGGCGTCGGCATGGTCCAGGCGGCGGCGAATGTTTTCGGCCGCTTGCGACACTTCCATATCACCCGACCCCATGAGCGAATCGAGCGACTTCATGGCTTTGGTAGACACTTCTTTCGATTTTGCCAGTTGCAGCAAAAAACCTAGCTCCTCCCGCTCTTGTTTGGCGATGGCCAGACGGCCGTCCAGCTTCACCCGCACATCCTCCAACTGCTCCAATGCGCTCACCTGCCGTACCAAAGAAGCGTCATACGTCCTGATCAGTTCCATAGTCGAATTGAACTGCTTTTGGGTCACCATCGCCTCGGTGCGTTTGCCGGTTTTTAAGTAAGTATCAATCGCCAGGTCTAATTTGGCTGCCTGCGTGGCCAGATTCTCTCGCCGCTGTTTAGACGTTTTCACCTGGGCGTGCATCGGCGCCAGTGATTGTTTGAACTCCTGCAATTCCCGCTCTGCCTGGCGGATATATTCATCATAAACAGTCAGATCACTCTTTTCCAGAGCACGGTCAGCCGCGTCGTGCAATTTGGCGCTGAACAGGATGCGTAATTTTTGAAATAGGGAAGCCATGCCGGGGATTATACTGAGGGGGAGGAAAGGTTGGCAATAAAAAAACCTCCGGGGGTCTCCCGGAGGTTTTTTTTATTTAATCACGATTTCTTCGTCGTCAAAACCGTTGGCTTTGGCCGCCGGCACGCCCGGTTCGGGCATCAAAATCGCCAGCAGCAAGTAGACCACTATGCCAATGCCATTGCCGAACAGGACTAACAGCACAAAGGCCAGCCGGATCAAAACCGGGTCCAGGTTCAGGTAGCTGGCAATACCACTGCACACGCCAAAAATCATACGGTCTTCAGGATTACGGGTTAATCGTTTGTCACTCATGGTTTTTACCTCCAACATTGAGTCTATTTTTTATCTTATTGAGATTGGTTCAATCTTTGAAATTGAACCCTTCTTGCTCTTTTATCAACAGCACACAATACGCGCCTGGTTCACCGTAAGTTGCAGCCCGTTGCTGTAAAGTTCTTTACACTGTTGGGGAACCGTTCAGACCCGGCAGGTTTTCTGAAACCTGTCGGGTCTCTAGGGCAGTCACGATGACTGGCTGTGGCGGCGATTTTGGTACAGCAGCCACAAGCCGATGGCAATGAGCGCCACCGGCCACAGCCGCATCACACTCCAGGTCAGATTAAAGAACAGGGCAAACAACAGAAACAGCCCGCCGCTGATGAGCATGAGCCGCCGGCCTTCGGGGCGTATTTCGGCGCGGGTTTTGTCCAGGCTGCCGGTGATGAACAGTCCTAGCCCCACAAAACCGGGGATGAGCGCCCACATGTAGGCCCAACTAGCCCAATTGCCGGAGAGCGCCTGGTAATAAAAGATCAGCCCCAGCCCAGTGATAATGCTGCCGGGGATAGCCAGTTCCGGTGAACCGACCAGCGCGCCGATCAAAAACAGGCCACCCAGTCCAATGACAAAAAGCGGCCATTGGCGGCTAAAGTCCAACAGCCCGCCAAAAGCAGGCACAGTTTGGGCCAGCAGAATGCAGCCGCCTACCAGTATGAGGATCAGCCCACCGATAATGGATTTTTGTTTATGCATGGTATCTTCTCCGTTTAGCGCCGGGAGAGGGGTAAGAGGGTCCCGGCCTTTTCCTTCTCTATGCCAGGCTATACGGAGTTGATGGGGATTGGTCGCGGTGGGGAGAGGAGATTGGGAGATTAAGAGATTAAGAGATTGAGATATTGAGAGAGCAGGCAATCTCCTACTCTCCCAATATCCCAATCTCCCATTTATCGTTTAGGCTGAATTTGGGGACCTACGGCCGTGTCCTGCACCTCAAATCCCGCGGCCACTATTTGCTGGCGGAGGCGGTCGGCTTCGGCCCAGTTTTTGGCAGCGCGGGCTGTCTGCCGCTGCTGCGCCAGTTGGTTGATTTCATCAGGAATCGTTTGTACGGCCGGCTGCCACTCAGCCAGACGCAGGCCAAACACCCGGTCCATCATCAGCATCATGGCTTTTTTGGTGGCGGCCGATCGGTCGCTTTTCACCAGTTCCCAGGCCAGCGCCAGGGCACGGGGCATGTTCAGGTCGTCGTTGATTTCTGCCTGGAAGCGGTCGAGAAACTCTTCGTCCACGCTGCCGGGCGCGCCCCATTCGTATACCGTCTGGCGCAGCCGGTTGAGCGCAGTTGTGGCGGCATCCATCCCCTCCCAGTTGAAGTTCAACTTGGCGCGGTAGACGCTGTTGAGGCAGTAGTAACGGTAGGCCAGCGGGTCATACCCCCGGTCAATGAGCAGTTGCAGCCGCAGAAATTCACCAGATGACTTGGACATCCGGCTTTCATTCAATTGCAAAAAGTAGCCGTGCAGCCAGTAGTTTGCCAGATTCGTGCCGTAACACGCCTGCGTCTGGGCAATTTCGTTGGTGTGGTGGACGGGGATATGGTCTTCGCCGCCGCAGTGAATGTCAAACAGCGGCCCCAGATATTTGGCGGCCATGGCCGAACATTCAATATGCCAGCCGGGGAAGCCGACACCCCAGGGACTTTCCCACTCCATTTGCCGCTGCGCTTCCGGCGGGCTGAACTTCCACAGGGCAAAATCGGTGGGATGGTGTTTTTCGCCCTGCTCCACGCGGATGCCGGCCTGCTGCCCTGCCAGGTTGAGCCGCGCCAGATAACCATAATCGGGCAGCCGAGACGTGTCAAAATAGATGCCATCGCTGGTGCGATAGGTAAACCCTTTGCCCTCAATGCACGCGATCATGGCGATTTGTTCGGGGATGTGGTCGGTAGCCTTGCACCAGATAGTCGGTTCCAGCACATTCAGTTGGCGCAAATCTTCCTGGAACACCTGTGTGTAGAGGGTGGCGATTTCCCAGGCCGTTTTGCCGGTGCGCTGCGACCCCTTTTCCATCTTGTCTTCGCCGGTGTCGGCGTCGGAAACCAGATGGCCGACGTCGGTGATGTTTTGCACGTGGGTGACGGTATAGCCGTTAAATTGCAGCACCCGCCGCAAAATATCCTCAAAGATATAGGTGCGCAGGTTGCCGATGTGGGCATAATCGTACACGGTGAGGCCGCAGGCATACAGGCTGACGTGTGGCGGGTTCAGGGGCACAAATTCGCGCAGACTGCGCGTGAAAGTATCATACAGGTGGAGAGTCATTGGTACTATTTGAGAGTTTGCCATTCAGAGACCGATGGTTTCGGAAAGTCATAAACTGATGACGTGTACCCGCATAAGAGCCATCGAAACCGAAGTTTCACAAACGCTCGATAAAAGCACGCCGTTTGCAGGGCGTCCATTTAGCCATATGCTGGTTCCTGGTTTAGATCAATACCTGCCAAAATGGGCAAAGGATGCCCCAATTTAACCCAACTAACAGCCAATCTTCCAAAACCGAACGCAACTTTTCTTCACACTCACGCAGCGTTTCGCCAAATACAACAACCCCCGTACAAGAGGGAATTCCCCCGGCAAAGGTTCCATCTTCTCATTTGTTGTATGCTGCTTCAGACATGGCTTGATGCACATAATCACTTAAAATGTACTTCATAGAATCGTCTCCACAAGTTGCGTATACCGCAATTGGTGAGATTATAACACAGACAGTTGCCGCGGCAGGCCAGTAACTCAACAAACAAGATTTGTGGGGTGAGGAGAGCAGCACACCCTCGTGCTGCTCGTTTGCACGTGGGCGTGCGAACTCCTTAAATCCAGGTTGGTCGGATATTAGTTGATGATCTGGGGTAATAAAAAAGAAGTTCAACTTTTAGGGAAAAGTTGAACTTCTGCAAACCCGTTCACTTACGGGATGTTGATTTACGGACTGCGTATGATAACCGGCAGGTAAAGCCGCCCTTTCACATCTACCAGCAGCGTGTCAACACCTACCCCGCCGCGGCTGTCTGTAACGGTGAGGGTGATGGTATAGATGCCGGCTGCTGTGTAGGTGTGTGTAGGCGTCAACGTGCCGTTGGTTGTGTGCCCATCGTCAAAATCCCAGGTGATACTGACAAGCGCATCCCCGTCAGGGTCGGTGGCGCTGCCGTTAAACTGTACCGGTTGGCCGATGTTTGCCAGTTTGTCTGATCCGGCGTTC
>JAHBVI010000019.1 GCA_019637635.1 Anaerolineae bacterium | reverse complement strand
CACCTGTACCTCTTGCACTAACGTGCGCAGCCCCACGTGGGCCAGCACTTCCTTTTTCAGGTTGTATTTGTTCAGGCCGAGCAAGGGGATATAGACACGGCCGTAGCTGGCGCGATATACCGCATCGGCTACCGGAATCTCCTCCCGCGTCACGCCCAACAAATCGCCCACGCGAAAGCGGGAGAGGTCGCCGATCAAGACCAGCGCCGCCGCCTCATCCACCTGTGTCAGCAGTTGCTTCACAAATTCCACCGCCAGTTTCACGTCAACCTGATAGGAGGGGTTTTGCATGGAGTTTCCTTTCGGTAATCGGTAATCGGTGAACGGTAATCGGTAATCGGTAGACCAACCGATTACCGATTACAAAGTCCTTACATCCGTCACCCGCCCGGTTACGGCCGTTGCCGCGGCCGTCAGCGGGCTGGCGAGAAAGGTGCGGCCGCCTTTGCCCTGCCGCCCTTCAAAATTGCGATTGCTGGTGCTAACGGCATACTGCCCCGGCTGCAACTGATCGCCGTTCATGGCAATACACATCGAGCAGCCTGCTTCGCGCCATTCCGCGCCCGCTTCCTTGAAGATGCGATCCAGCCCTTCCGCTTCCGCCTGCTTTTTCACATCCTGCGAACCGGGCACCACCATCACGCGCACCCCTTCGGCCACTTTACGCCCCTGGATGATGGTGGCTGCCTGCCGCAAATCGGAAATACGGCTGTTGGTGCAGGAGCCGATAAAGACCACATCCACCGGCTTGCCCAACAGCGGCTGCCCCGGCTGCAAATCCATGTAGGCCAGCGCCTTCTCCACCGTTTGCCGTTCGCTCAGGTCGGGGATGCTCATGGGGTCGGGGATAACGGCCGTAATTTTCATGCCCAGCCCCGGATTGGTGCCATAGGTGATCATCGGTTCCAGGTCGTTCACGTCCAGGTCAATGGATTTGTCAAACGTGGCCCCGTCATCGGTAGCCAGAGCACGCCAGCCAGCGACCGCCTCATCCCAGGCTCCATTTTGCGGGGCGTGCGGCCGTCCCGCCAGATATTCAAAGGTGGTGTCGTCTGGGGCCACCAAACCGGCGCGGGCGCCACCTTCGATGCTCATGTTGCAGATGGTCATGCGCTGTTCCATCGTCAGCCCGCGAATGGCTTCGCCGCGATATTCAAAGACGTGCCCGGTGCCGCCGCCAATGCCGATTTTGGAGAGCAGCAGCAGGATGATGTCTTTGGAAGCCACACCAGCGGGTAAACGGCCGTACACATTCACCGCATACGTCTTCGGTTTCGTTTGCAGCAGGCATTGGGTGGCCAGCACATGCTCCACTTCGGACGTGCCAATGCCAAAGGCCAATGCGCCAAATGCGCCGTGTGTGGCCGTGTGGCTGTCGCCGCAGACGATGGTCATGCCCGGCTGCGTCAGCCCCAGTTCCGGGCCAATCACATGCACAATGCCCCGGTTGGGACTGTCCATGCCAAAAAGCTGGATGCCAAAGTCACGGCAGTTTTGTTCCAGCGTAGCAATCTGTTTGGCGGCAATGGCGTCGCTGATGGGCATACCAATGGGCGTGGTGGGGATGCTGTGATCCATGGTGGCGATGGTTTGCGACGGCCGTCGCACCTTCAACCCTCGTTCACGCAGCCCCGTAAACGCCTGCGGCGACGTGACCTCATGGACCAGATGCAGGTCAATGTACAGCACCGCCGGGCTGCCCGCCTCCTCCGCCACCACGTGGCCCTCCCAAATCTTGTCAATAATTGTCTTTGGTGTATTCATCTTCTTTTTCCTATTAGAAACTCAATCTAGTGGCTATTCGTTATCCTTCTCCAATTTGATAACCCATACGCCGTATTCGTCTTGACTAAATAATTCACTTGCTCCCCAAATAAACGCGAGCCACTTCATATCTGGTGAAACAGCTATGTCGCGGGCCTTAGGTGAAACAGTGGGGTCTATCAGGTCGTTTAGCAGCACTTTTGTCCCTGTATCAATGTCATACTGCCATATGAAATCGTGCTCGCCATCATAACAATCAGCAAATACCTGTTGGCTATCACTTGACCAAGCCCAACTACGGGGAAATTGCTCTTCCGTGCAGAGTTGGCCCTTTAGTTCGCCATTAACGCTTACAATAGTCCCTTTACTGTGGATGAAGTATTGACCATTAGGTGAAGCTGCCAAAAAAACGGCTCCTTCACACATACCAGAGTAATCTTCGGCAAGTGTCAAAAGCGATTTATTTTCAAGATCGATAATATGTAAGCCACTTCCGAGGTAAGTGCCATAGCAATCCGCTTGAACAATTAAGTGGTTATATCCAGGTAGGAACGTATAAACATAGCCAAGTTGAGTTGCAAAAACAGGATATAAGGTTTCTGTCTCATGGCTGATAACCCAGCCTTCCAGTATTGGTAGATCATCTAGCTCAAGCGTAGCCAGAGTACTTTGCCCATATACATCTTTAACATTCTGGATCATAGGCAGAGTCGAAGTCATTACCTCAACAAACAGTAAAGAATGTGTTTTATCTGGCGATACTTCTTGCCCTACAATGGCTCCAGGCAATGCTGAAATAGAAGCATCTGACAAAACGGGTTTCGGCTCAGGGCATGAAACTACTTCACTAACAGATAACGGGAGAGCTTCAATATTCCTATCAACGTAGCTGATATTAAAACCTTGCCGAAAGTTGGTGGTACAGCGTGTTTCGCTGTCCCAACTGGAATCAAGCGATAGCCTCAACGTTTCTTCCGACTCCCAAGTTATTGCAATTACATCTGGCATTGACGAGACTTGAATTAAATTGCTGGTTGAGCTGACAATGCTTGTAGGGAGTGAAATGCCTTCAGTTGGTGTAGAGGGTAACGTCGGCAACTTGCTTTCAGTTGAAGTTGCTGTAGGCGAAGGTTGCATTGTCGAAGTTGGGGTAGTTGTTACTGGCAAGCTTGTGCTATGAAGTGTTGGCGCAAGGGTTGGTGCAGTGCTGGCTGTAGGCAAATTTCCTACAGGCATGGTAGTTTCGTTGCTGCAAGCGATCAACATCACAGACATCAAGAAGAGTTGGAAAATTATGATGAGGAGTTGCGTTGAAATGTTCACTAAACCATTGACCTCAAAATCTGCAACCTGATCTTTTACACGATTCTTGGTTTTACTCCGACAAAGACGGCCAGTTCAAAATACTTCAAATAGCCATCCACATGAATGAAGCCTATTTCGCACGGCCGTTGTCTTGTCCACCCATATATTTTTACCCTATTGGCAGTCAATATGGGTGATGATTCTCTCCGTCAATACCTGCGTATCTTGTACTGGAAAAGCATGACCCACGCCTTCAAGCCACCAGCCCTCTGCGCCGGGAATAACTTCTACCAGTTTCCGGCCATGTGCGATGGGGATTACCTGGTCGGCCGTGCCATGAATAACAAATGTCGGTACGCTCAATGTACGCAATCCATCGTAGCGTGAGCCGGAAACAGTCACGGCCGTGAGATGTTGGAACGCGCCGCGCATGTTAATACCCCTTCGTTTTCGTAGATCATACAAAACGACTTCGGCAATCTCCTTCATATCCAAACCATCATATCCCAGCCCCACAATCTGTTTGGCAATGCGTTCCTTGATCAAATTTCTCTCACCACGCATGAGGCGATACTTTAATAAAGGGATGCCCTTGACCGCAGATTCAAGCAAATAACGGGATGTTAAACCGGGGATATCCGGATCGCCGACATAACCGGATGTCATCATTAAAGTGAGAGAGGCCACCCGGTGAGGATGATTGATTGCCACTTCCTGCGCGATCATGCCACCCAATGAGAGACCGACAAGATGCGTCTTTTGAATCTCGTTCACATCCAGCACCGCCATCGCATCGCCGGCCATATCCACAACCGAATAGGGGTTCCTTCGATCCCAATCTTTCACCCAATCAGACATTCCCGTGCTGCGGTGGTCGTAGCGAATAGTCCGATAGCCCGCGTCCACGAAAGCCCGTACAAATTTTGGCGGCCACATCAAGGCATCCGCCCCACTACCCACGAGGAGCAGCACGGTTCCTTTAGGCGTTTCTTCCGGGAGAATGCTTTCATACCAGATATTTAACCCGCCGGACAAAACAATCCCCGTTTCGCCAACAATCAATTCTGGCAGGTCACTTTTTAGAACCTCATCAATCACGGCATCCGTTTCAGGTGGTAATTTTGGCCCGGAAACGATGACATAGATCAAAAGGAGTCCGAATAAGAGTAGGATGGCAAAAACAACAATCATTCGGGCTTCACACCGGCAAACCTTTACTTTGGCATGTTTTGTTGCAACGCGGCAATCGTCGTGGTCAGAATGGTTTTGAAGGCATCATCCTTCAGGATGGCAATACGTTTGACGATTAAACTACTGTTGGCCGTGAACAACTTGAGCGGACGGGCAAAACTGACCGTGTTTAATGTGCCTTTGCTCAATTCAGTGTTTGTTAGTTGCACGGCCGTAGGGTCAATATAGGCATTGCTGGTAATCTGGCATAACAGCCAGTCACCCTGACCTGTATCCGCCAACACAACAGCCGGACGCAGTTTGGCGGCGGACAGGTCCGAAAAAGGAAAGGGAATCACAACGACGGAAGCTGGACCAAGTGTGACCACGCCTCATCCTCCTCTGGCCGTTCCCAATCCCGTGCCAGCGCCGCTTCGCTCAACAAAGCCAGATTGACCTGATCCTCGGCAGGCTCTTCGTCGAGAATAGTGATGATTACCTGGCGTGAAACGGGCAAATTGACTGGCTCAAGAATTCTTACCTTTCCGTTTTGGTCAATTATTCCTCGAAATGTTTGGAGCATCTTTCACTCTCCTTTGGGCAAATTATACATGACCTGCTCACTTACATGCCTTTTGGTTTCACGCCAGCAAAGACCGCCAGTTCAAAATACTTCAAATAACAATCCACGTGGATGAAGCCGATGTCCCGCAGCCAATCGCATTGGGTTTCGACGGCCGTCAGCTTATTCGCTGCTTTATCCGGCCGGTTATACAACTCGTGGGCAATTTGTTCCCGCGGCTGACTGTTGCCATTTTGCCGGTGGTAGGCCACCATGGCATCCACAAAGGCCTCCTCAAACAGCATCTCCCCCCACTTCGAGCGGGAAGCGACGTGTTCCACGTTCACAATGATGCCACCCGGCGTGAGCAAATCATACAGTTCGGCGTAGAGGGTACGTTTACGGCCGTCCGGCTGATGGTGTATCGAATATCCAGAAACGATGACGTTGAAGATGTTGGAGATTGGAGATTGGAGATTAGAGATTGCAGGCGATCCCCAATCTCCAATCTCTGATCTCCAATCTTTATTTCCGTAGTCCACTTCCACCAGCCGCACCCGTTCGCCATACCCGGCCAACCGTTTTTGCGCGGCCGCCAGCATCGGCGCGGAAAAGTCGGCAAAAACACCGTGCGCATCAGGATATTGGTCAAGAACCGCCTGCCCCAAAATGCCATCCCCACAGCCTAGGTCAAGTACAAAATTGACTTCTTCCTGCGACCAGCGGATCAGCCGCAGCATCGTATCAATCTGCGCCTGCGCCAACGGAATGGCTCCACGCACGCCGGTCAGGTAGTTGTTCGCCAGTTCACCGCCCTGCCACACTTTGTCGGTAATCGGTGATCCGTTATCGGCGGATGTTGCATCCGCAATCGGTAATCGGTGATCGGTCATACTTTCACACTCGTTCCCCCCTTTGCTGCCTTTGTTTCTTTGCACCTTTGCGTTAAAAACTAATTTACAGCCAACGCCTCTTTCACCACCTCTGGATTGTAGGCTATCACTTTGAGCAAAGTGCGGGCCGCCTGATCCGGTTGCGTCCGGGCCTGTTCCCAATCTCGCAGCGTGGCTAAAGAAAGATGAAAAGCCACAGCAAACTCTTCCTGCGTCATAGCCAACTGTTTACGAATCTCCTTGACATTGACGACACGCTCAAACTTCTGTAAATTTGCCAGAGCGGTCGGCGGTGCATCGGGATCATGCTCTGCCAAAGCGAGTACATCTTCGTCTGAAAGAAGATCGAACGCTTGCCAATCACCTGCTTCTTTCGCCAAATCCTCTGCTGAAACCTTAACCCTGGTAATACCTTTCTCGTTCATCTTTGGTTGCCTTCCTCGCGGAGATGATCTGCGCTTTCTTTTCGCCCCATTCAAACTCCATCTAATTCATCCCCGCAAATGATACGGAATTCCCGTAGTTTAATCAACCAACAATTTCGTCGGCAGGCCGTCAATGCTTACCTGGTTCTTTTCTGCCCAATACTTTTGCAGACCGGCTTCACCGCGATTTTCGGCCCATTCGGTTAATAACGGCCGTTCCCCCACATACTCATAAAACGGCACCGCAAAACCACACGACGTCTGCACCGATTCCAGCTCCATGAGGATGATGTTCCGGTTGCCCACCGAATCCGGGAACAGGGGTGCGTACTCTGCCCATTCTGCGTCGCGCCGATGAACGGCACGGCCGTGTCCATACAACCTGAGTATCAACGGCTTTTCCGTAAACGAGCAAAACATGATGGTCAGACGGCCGTCCGCCAGCAAATGTGCCGCCGTTTCATTGCCCGACCCCGTCAGGTTCATAAACGCCACCCGGTTCCCATCCAACACCCGGAATGTATCCATCCCTTTGGGGCTGAGGTTGATACGGCCGTCGCCAGCCCCACTTGCCACAAAAAAGATATGCTGCTCTTTTATAAAAGTCGTCAGTTTGTCATTTAATGAATCGTAAAATTGCGCCATTTTTTGAAGAAGTAAGCAGTTAGCGGTTAGCAGTTAGCAGTAGTCTCTCCAAAACTGCTCACTGCCCACTGCTCACTATTCACCGCTACCACACTCACCTCTTCCTCCCGCGCCGCCAGCATCTTGTTCAAGGCGCTGAGGTAGGCGCGGGCCGAGGCCACCACAATATCCGTACTCGCCCCGTGGCCGCTAAACGAGCGCACAAACGCCTGGCTCGTCTGCGGATTCAGGCCATATTCCCGCTCCCCATTCTCCGGCTGAATGCGAATCGTCGCTTCCGCTTGCGCATCCAGCCCTTCTGTTACCGCGTTAATGGTGAACTCCATCAGCCGGTTGCGCACACCGATGATGCGGTTGATCGCCTGGTAGGCGGCGTCCACCGGCCCCGTGCCCAGCGCCGCGTCCCGGTGCTGCTCACCATCCGGCCCCACCAGGCAGACGGACGCAGTGGGAATGCTGTGGTCGCCGCAGGAAATTTGAATCTGCTCCAGCTTCCAGATTTCCGGCGGCTGGAATACCTCGTCGGCGATAATCGCCTGAATGTCCGCGTCTGTGACCACCTTTTTCTTGTCCGCCAGCCGTTTGAACCGTTTGAACGCCGCGTCCAATTCCTCTTTATCCAGGTCAGTGTAGCCCAGTTCTTCAATGCGGGTGCGGAAGGCGTGACGGCCGCTGTGTTTGCCCAATACCAGCTTGGACGCATTCAACCCCACCGTTTCCGGCCGCATAATTTCATACGTCTGCTGATTTTTAAGCATCCCGTCCTGGTGAATACCGGCCTCATGGGCAAAAGCATTGGCGCCAACGATAGCCTTGTTTGGCTGCACCACCATGCCCGTGTAGGCGCTGACCATGCGGCTGGTTTTGGTGATCTGGGTGGTGTCAATGTTCGTCTGCACACTAAAGTTTTGCGGCCGTGTCTGAATGGCCATCACCACTTCTTCCAACGACGTATTGCCCGCCCGTTCGCCAATGCCATTAACGGTCACTTCCACCTGCCGCGCCCCGTTTTGTACCCCCGCCAGCGTATTCGCCGTCGCCAGCCCCAGGTCATCGTGACAATGCACCGACCAGACCACTTTATCCGCGCCGGGTGTATTTTCGCGCAGATACTTAATCAGCCAGCCAAACTCTTCCGGCGTGGTGTAACCCACCGTGTCCGGGATGTTCAATGTGGTCGCCCCCGCCTTGATCGCCTGGCCCAACACCTGCACCAGAAAGTCAGGGTCCGAGCGCCCGGCGTCTTCGGGTGAAAACTCCACGTCGTCACAGAGCGAACGGGCAAAGGTCACGGCCGTGGTCACCTGCTCCACACACTCCTCCCGGTCAATCTTCAACTTGTGCCGTAAATGGATGTCGCTGGTGGCCAGGAAAGTGTGGATGCGGTGGCGGGGGGCGACCTTCACGGCGTCATATGCCCGCTGAATGTCGTCTTTGTTGGCGCGGGCCAGGCCGGCGATGGTCATGGGAAGGCCGGATTTACGGCCGTCGGTCAGCGGCCCCACCTCCTCCGCAATCCGCCGCACCGCCTCAAAGTCACCCGGCGAAGCGATAGGGAAACCCGCTTCGCAGATGTCCACGCCCAATCGGGAAAGTTGCCGGGCAATCTCCAGCTTCTCCTCCACATTCAACGTCGCCCCCGGCGACTGCTCACCATCCCGCAGCGTCGTATCAAAAACCAGCACCGTATCCATGCGCCCATCTCCTTCGGAGAGGTGTCATGTGTCAAGTGTCATGTGTCAAGTCTCTTAATACCTGACACCTGACACATGATACATGACACTCAATCACTCACTCAATCTCCACCGGCTGCAACCACGGCATCATCTGCCGCAGTTCCTTCCCCACCTGTTCAATTTGCGAACTGCGGGCTTCGGCGCGGCGTTGTTCAAACCAGGGACGGCCGTTGACATTCTCATCAATCCACCCCTCGGCATACGCCCCGGTCTGGATATCCGCCAGGATTTGTTTCATCGCCCGCCGCGTCTCGTCGGTGACGATTTTGGGGCCGCCGGTGTAATCGCCGTGTTCGGCCGTGTCACTGACGCTGTAGCGCATGTAGCTCAACCCGCCGCGATAAAACAGGTCTACAATCAGCTTCAACTCATGCAGGCACTCAAAATAGGCAATCTCCGGCTGGTAGCCCGCTTCCACCAACGTATTGAAGCCCGCTTCCACCAGCGCGGCCACACCGCCGCACAGCACCACCTGCTCACCGAACAAGTCTGTCTCCGTCTCCTCGGCAAAGGTCGTCTCAATGACCCCGGCGCGGGTGCAGCCCAACCCTTTGGCATAGGCCAGGGCGAACTGTTTGGCCTGCCCCGAATAATCCTGATGCACCGCCAGCAGCGCCGGTGTGCCCACCCCTTCCACAAACACCTCGCGCACGCGATGGCCGGGCGCTTTGGGGGCGATCATGCTCACGTCCACATCGGCGGGCGGCACAATTTGGGCAAAACGGATGTTGAAGCCATGCCCAAACATCAACGTTTTGCCGGCCGTCAGGTGTGGCTCGATAGACTCTTTGTACACCGACCCCTGCGTGGTGTCCGGCAGCAGTACCATGATCACGTCTGCCTCGGCGCAGGCGTCGGCCACGCTTTTCACCGTCAACCCATCTGCCTCCGCCTTCGCCCACGATTTGCTGCCGGGGTACAGCCCCACGCGCACATCCGCGCCGGAATCGCGCAGGTTCAGCGCATGGGCGTGCCCCTGGCTGCCATAACCCAATACGGCAATCTTCTTGCCATCTAGCAAGCCTAAATCTGCATCCTTGTCGTAGTAAATGTTTGCCACGCTTAATTCTCCTTCTGTGTAGTTTTGTTTTAAGCGTGAAGCGTGATACGTGATGCGTGACAAGCCAAATCACGCATCACGCATCACGCATCACGGTCAATGATGCCCATTCCCATTCACCGGCACGGCCGTGTCCACCACCCCCGTCTGTGAAGCCGCGCCGCGCACCATGGCCACCCGGCCCGTGCGCACCATCTCGATGATGCCAAAGTTACCCAGCAGTTCGATCAGCGAATTGACCTGATTCTCCTTGCCCACAATCTGGATGATGAGCGAATCCAGAGTCACATCCACAATCTGGGCGCGGAAAATATCCACCAACTGCATCACCTCGGCCCGCTCTTCGCTGGTGGCCTGCACCTTAATCAGCGCCAGTTCGCGCATCACCGGGTCGTTATAGGTCACATCTTCAATGCGCGTCACGTTGATCAGCTTGTCCAACTGCGTGCGCACCTGGCGCATGTCCCGGTCGCTGCCCCGCGCCACAAAAGTCATACGGCTGATGCCCGGCGTCTCGCTGTGCCCCACGGCCAGACTCTCGATATTAAAATTGCGCCGGCCGAACAGCCCCGCCACCCGGTTCAACACGCCTGGTTTATCTTCCATCCAGGCAATTAATGTGTGTCGTTTCGTTACATTTTCGGTCATTTTAGTACCTCGTAATTACGTAATTGAGTAATTAAGTAATTGAGTAATTTTCGAGCCAATTACCCAATTACCCAATTACTGTTCATCGCTCACTTCCCACTCCCCATCGCCGGCGCCGGCCGCCGGATCATGTCGGCATTGCTCTTGCCGGGGGCCACCATCGGGTAGACGTTGGTAAACTCTTCCACCTGGAAATCCAGCAGGTAGGGGCCGTCGTGCGCCTGCGCTTCTTTGATGGCGTCATACGCCTCTTCACGGCGCGTCACCGAACGGCCGCGAATGCCATACGCCTCGGCAATTTTCACAAAGTCGGGGTTAAACAGCGGCGTCCCGGAGTGGCGCTTGTTGTAGAACACGTCTTGCCACTGGCGCACCATGCCCAGATAACCATTGTTGATGATGGCAATTTTGATGGGCAGCCGTTCCTGCACCACCGTAGACAGTTCCATCATGGTCATCTGGAAGCCGCCATCGCCAGCTACCACCCAGATTTCCTGGTCGGGGTTGCCCATCTGCGCGCCAATGGCCGCGGGCAGGGCGTAGCCCATCGTGCCCAGGCCACCGCTGGTGAGCAGGCTGCGCCGCCGGTTGTGGTGGTAATACTGCGCCTCCCACATCTGGTGCTGGCCCACATCGGTGACAACGGTGGCCCGGCCGTTGCCCTCCCCCGTCGCGTGCCACAAACTGCGCATCACATAGGGGGCCACCAGTTCATCCGACTCTTGCTGCAAAATGTCGCGGTAGCTCGTTTCCGATTTCCACTCGGCGATCTGCTCCAGCCAGGCGGGGTGTTCGTTGGCTTCCACCTGCGGCAGCAGGGCCCGCAGTGCCAGCAGTGCATCGCCTATGACGGCCGTGTCTATGGTGATATTTTTGCCCATCTCCGCCGGGTCAATGTCCACGTGGATGATTTTGGCTTTGGGGGCAAAGGTGTCAAACGCGCCCGTCAGCCGGTCATCCAGCCGCGCCCCCACCGCCAGCAGCACGTCACACTCCTGCAAGGCATAGTTGCAATACGCCTCGCCGTGCATCCCGCCCCAACTGATGGAGAGGGGGTGTGTGGCCGGGAAGGTGCCAATCCCCAACAGGCTGGTAGCCACAGGGATGTTGGCCTTTTCGGCCAGTTGGCGCAGTTCGGCTTCGGCGCGGGCGATGGAGACCCCTTGCCCGGCGACGATGACCGGACGTTGGGCTTCATTGACGAGTCTGGCGGCGCGGGCGACGGCCGTAGCATCTGGCGTATTCAAATTGGGGTTATACCCCGGCAGGTTCACTTTGGTGGGGTAGGTGAAGGGCATGGACGCTTGCAAGGCATCTTTACATACATCTACCAGCACCGGCCCCGGCCGGCCGGTGCGGGCAATGTAAAACGCCTCTTTGAGGGCATCGGGCAAGTCGCGGATATTGGTGATCAGGTAATTGTGTTTGGTGACGGGCAGCGTCACCCCCTGAATGTCCGCCTCCTGGAAACCATCCCGCCCCAACAGCGAGGTGGGCACCTGCCCGGTGATGGCCACGATGGGCGTGGAGTCCATATAGGCTGTCGCCAGCCCCGTAACCAGGTTGGTGGCCCCAGGGCCGGATGTCGCCATGCAGACACCCACGCGCCCGGTGGAGCGGGCGTAGCCATCGGCCATGTGGGATGCGCCCTGCTCGTGCGTCACCAATACGTGATGGATGGGGTATTCATATTTTGCCAGATCATCATAGGCGGGCAGGATAGCCCCACCGGGCAGGCCAAACACCACTTCCACCCCTTCGGCGATCAGGCTTTCCCAGATAATCTGTCCACCGGTCTTCATTTCGCTCATGGAATCTCTCCTTGTATGGTGGAGACTGGAGATTAGAGATTGGAGATTGCTGCCAATCTCTAATCTTTTAATCTCAAATCTCCGAAAAAAAAAGCCGCCCTGTTGGGGGCGGCTTTGTGTGTACTTTGTTACCTGTTTTTTGCCTTAACCTTCACCCAACAGCATGTGATCCTTATTGCGAATAATAAGGACAATAACAAGGACGAGGCTAAGTACAACCAGATTGTTCAAGAAATTCATCTCTTTATTCAGACCTGACAGGTTTCTGAAACCTGTCAGGTCTTGTATCTTGTGTAAGTTCTACCGTAAGTGTATCCAGTGTACCGTCAAAGACGCCAGATGCAAATGCCCAAAAGAATTTATTTTTTCTTGTGCGATTTGCACAGTGATGCGTGAAACGTGATGCCTCTCCGGTCACGTTTTACTGCCTGCCCTGAACGTAGGTGAAGGGTTTCACGCTTCACGGGTTGTCAAGCCCCTGCATTCCTGAAGACCCACCTCTTTTATGATTCACCATTGACGGATAGGGAGACAAACCTGTTGGCGTCCGCGCTGTAAACGACCTGAAAGTAACAATCGCCGCCATCGGCGACGATCACGGCCGTTTCCTGCCAGGCCGTTCCCGACACCCTACAGAAAAAATTGGCATAGATGAATCGTTCATCGTCCCGCACAAAACCGGCATATTGGCGTGTGTAGTCGGGCAGGCGTTCCACCAGATGCCCCCAGGCGCGTTCCTGCAAAAAGGCAGCCAGCCCATCCTCCAACGCCATGACCTCTACGGCCGTCGGCGTCCAGACGCCATCGGTCGAGTTAACGAACAGGGGGACAAATTCCGCCGCGGTCGCCGCATCGAAAATGACGCCGGTATAGGTTTCTGTCTCGATCAGGGTGGTGGGAGAATCAGGGTGAAAGCCAAACCGGTAGTCGGCATCCGCTGTGGTGTATGCCAGCGACTGCGGTGTGGTCAGCGTATAGCCGGCAAAGGACATGGCGATAACGGACGACTGTTGGGGACAGGAATTCCCCGGTGTGGTGGCAAAGATAGCGGCCACGCCATTTTCATCGCTGGTGGCCCGGCCGTACACGCTGGGGTCCAGGATAAATTCAATGCCGGGCAACGGCCGTTCCCCCTCATCCCACACGCCATCGCCGTTAGCATCCAGCCAGGCCCGCGCCGTAGCCGATTGGAAGCAGTCGGCCAGCACGGTTACACCCGGCGTGGCCGCTGCCGGGCTGGTGGGGAGCGTGCAGGTGGTTAGTAAGACGGCCGTGCATAGCCCCCATAAAGAATAACGAAAAGAGCGTTCGATAAACGGAAGTTTTTGCATGAATGTCATTGGGTTACGGCCGTGAACTTCTCACCACAATCTGGACATGACTACAAAAGTTTAGAAGAGCCTTTCGGTTTTGGCATTTTCATCCGTCCTAAAGGTAAAGCTCAGTGGCTGGCAAGCCGCTCGCGGCGCAGCCAGTCCACTGCAGCGGATGTTAGCCTGCCACTAATCTAGACCATCGATGATCTGGATGTGACCCGATCTATGCGATTCCAGGGCGGCATCAACGACCTGTTGCGCCTTATAGCCATCATAAAAATTAGGACTGGCAAGACGATTCTCTGTGATCGCATCGACAAACAATCGACAGCCTGCCGATTGTTGGCTGAAGATGCCAAATGGATCGGAGCGGTCAACCCCGCCCCAATAGACATCGGGTACTTCCAACCGTTGAAATTGTTCATCGGAGCTACTCGCCACACGGAGAATGGCTCCTGCCTCAGCCCCCCAGAAGGGAACTCTAATTTCGAGGCTGCCAGTCTCACCGTATAGATTGATCTGCTGCTGCCATCCTCGATCTGCCATGTGTGCCACGGCACTCGCCTGGATGAAGCCGTGGGCGCCATTGGTGAACTCAATCAATAATTGGGCCGAATCGTTGGCAGGGTCGATCCGGCTTCCATTTACCCCCTCTCGTTTGACAAAGGCTCCCAGTAGTGCTTGAACCGCACGAATGTCACCCACTAACCAGCGTGCCAAATCAATCACATGAGTACCCAAGTCCCCAAGCACGCCGTTGGCGCGTTTCCGGTCGAATCGCCACTGATACTCAGGATTGCGACCGTAGTCCGCGAGATAACGGAACTCGCAATGGTAACAACCACCGACAATGCCCTGGTCAATCAAGTCGTGAACGTACTGGAAAAATGGCATCCAACGATAAGTGAAATGGACCATATGGATCACGCCAGCCGATTCAGCTGTGTCGTACATCTCGCGCGCCTGCAGAGCATTCATGGCTAACGGTTTTTCGCAGAAAACATGGAGGCCCGCACCGAGTGCTTCCATCGTGATCTGATAATGCAGGTCGTGGGGCGCAGCAATAATCAAGGCGGTGATATCCGCTTCCCGAATCATCCTGCGGTAATCCACAAAAACGCCGGGAATGTTGTACTTGACCGCGATTTGCTGAGTGCGCTCCTGGTCACGCCCGCAGATGGCGGACACCTCGGCATTCGGATGGCTTTGCAAGGCGGGTATGAGCATCAAGTCGGCCCAATAACTTGTATTGACGATCCCAATGGGAATTTTATCGGACATGATTATTCCTTGAACTATTATTTAGACTGCAAAACACAGCCTATTCGCCTTATATAACATTTTAGACTGTGCAGCCTATTCTTTCCTTTTCCACTTTGTTGTTTTGTGATGGGTTGCATGGATGCGGCACAGTACTCCGCATAGGTGAAATAGGTTGTGACGATCTACTTTTTGGTAGCTAAGCTGCAATTAAATGTGTGTCAAATTACCTCAAGCTGCGGAATATGATAGAAAGGCATCAAGGTCATGTCAAGCAATGACCGCACGGCCGCACGGCGGGTGTGCGGATTCTTTGTTGAGGAGTAGGGCACACCCTCGTGCCCGTTCGCACGTGGGCGTGCGAACTCCTCTCCGGTATCAACGAAAACTCCGCGCAATCACACACGGCCGTACCCGCCACCCACTTTCCCTATTCAGCCAACGCAACCGGCAGTTCCCCAAAAGCGCCATAGTGTGCGGCAGCGGCCAGAACGGCTTGCCGGACTACGGCCGTCAACGGCTGAAACGGCTCTAAATTGATCACGGCCGTACCCCGCTTAACCTCCCGCTGCCAGATGCCCACAATCTGGCCATCAATGACAATCACCGGGCGGAAAATGCCGTTGACAGAGACGACTCGTTTGTCGTAACGGCCGTCCAGCACCACATGGCGCGTTTTGTACCCCAGGTAATACTCATCAAAGCCCGGCAGCAGCCAGGCGGCAGCTGCGGGCATGGCGAGTATGGCCGGATGGGGCGGCAGCCAATAAGTTTCCCCTTCAACCACCTCTGATTGCAGTTCTGTTTCCACCAGCGCCAATCCCGCCCGCGCTTCCCTTATCGGCAGTCCCGACCACCAGACAAAATCGGCCAGCGTGGCCGGGCCATGACTTTGGAAGTAGCGCCGGGCCAGTTCCGCCAGCGCCTCTTCGCGCGTGTAAGCGGGGCCGGGTGGCGCCCACTCATCCAGCAGCACAAACGTCTGTTGTTTGCCCTGCACAGGGCCAAAACAGATCAGCCCGGCCAACGCCGCCTGCCCCAGAATATGGTAGCCACGCTGCCCGGCGGTGGCGATGCCAGCCTGGTCCAATGCCTGCATGACGTGAGGGCGGGAAAGGGGGGTGTGTAACACGGCCGTGAACAAATCAAAACTGCGCGTCAACGTCTTCTGGTCGAGTTCCAGTTCCCGCAGGCGGCCGGCGCTGCCACTGATCAGGCGTGGCGCGAGCAGGGCCAGCAGCCAGCGAATATCGGCCGCCGTGGTCATTTGCAGCGTACCGCGCATCAACCAGGTGCGGATGATCTTTTTGCTGCTGATCGCCTATTCTACGGCCGTGTCCGTTATCATCTGCCCTGGCCCACCCCGCACTCCTATGGCCCATTTCACGCTGGCATAATCCTGCGCTTGCATGGCCCCAAACCAGGCCACTACCTGGTCAGGTTGGCTTGCGTTTTGAGAGAGAAGACGCTGGTTGTGGAGTCGGTGATGGATAATGTCTATCACAGTCATACCTGAAA
This sequence comes from Anaerolineae bacterium, assembly GCA_019637635.1. Lineage (GTDB taxonomy): Bacteria > Chloroflexota > Anaerolineae > Promineifilales > Promineifilaceae > CAADGU01. The sequence continues at coordinate 55,644 of JAHBVI010000019.1, read as the reverse complement.
GGCGATTTGGAAAATTGCCTTACCTGTTGGGGAGTTGTAAATGCAGCAGGGGATGATGAATGAACAACATCTCCACCTTGCCGGCCACTACCGCCATAAAACCGGCCACCTGACCATCGTCATCACGGACACAGGCCAATTGCGGTATGTCCGGCAGCGCCATCTGCCACCGGCCACTTGTCCTATCTCATCCGGTTGCCAACGGCCGTGACTATACCGGAAATGGTGAAAGTGGTGTAGAGGTCGCCGGGTGTATAACTGCCACCTTGATACAAACCGTCCGCCACGCTGCCGGTGTCGCTGCCGCCAAAGTACACATCATACGTCACGCCATTGGCCAGTTCTGGCGAGGACAAGACGATAGATTGAATTGTTTTGGTAGGGGCAAAGGTGAGGATGTCTGCCCCGTCACGGCTTTGAATATGAATGAGCGTCCCGGCGGCCAGCGTGCCATTGAGATTCAGCAGCAGGGAATACTGGGTTGAGGCGGCGCCGGGCGCTTGCGCCATGCCCGCACTGCCTACGGCCACCAGCAGCCCACCGCTGATATTGAAGGTGCCATCATAATCCAGCGCCCCGTTCATCTGCATGGTGGGGCCGTTCACCAGGACCGTGCCGCCCGTCATCTCAATCGCGCCGTTGACATCAATCCCGTCTCCGGTCGCATCAATCACGATGACGCCGCCGTTGATGTAGAGGTAATAATTACCGGTATAGGTGAAGGTATCCTGGCGCGGGCCGCCGCCTGGCCGACCGCCCGGCCCGGCCATCATGCCCGAACCGTCATTGCCACCGGCCACATTCAAACCATCATCACTGGAGACGATGGTGATGTCACCGCCGTTGATGGTGATCACCGCGCTCTCAATCCCTTCGTAAGACTGGGTGATGTTGATGACACCGTTGTTCACCGTCAAGGTCGCGTCGGCGTGAAGGCCATCGTCACCGGTAGCAATGGTAAACGCGCCGCCGTTAATGACCATGTTGTCATTGGAATGGATGGCGTCGTCGGCGGCATTGATAGCAAAGGTTCCGCCGTCAATAATGACGCTGACCACACCCTTGATGCCTTTGGCCGAGGTATTGGCGTCCAGATAACTGGCGCTGCCGCCGCCGCTGGTGATGGTGAAATTCCCACCGGTGATCAGCACGTTGCTGGCGGCCTGGATGGCGTCACCGCTGGCCGTAATCTCCATGATCCCCGTTTCAATGGCGATGTACCCCTTTGTGGCGTCTTCTTCATTGTCCGCTTTTAGACCGTCGCCCTGGGCGTTGACGGTGATGACGCCATCTTGCACAATCAGGTAATCCTTGCCACGAATGCCATCGTCTACGGCCGTGACCATAATCACACCGCCGCTGATAACCAGCCCATCTTTGCTGGCAATGCCATCGTTGTAATTGCCATTAACGGTCAACGCGCCATTGCCCACAATCGTCAGATCAGCCTTGCTGAATAGGGCAGCGTTGGGTTCATCTTCGGCGGCGCTGGCAAAAACGTATGACGCGCCATCGGCCAGATAGTTTTCGCTGTTGTCAGCCAGGACGATAACCACTTCCCCGGCTTTGGTGATGTTAATGGCGGCGCTGGTGGTGTTGCTGATATTAACGCTGTCCAGGACAAGCTGGACGACTTCCTTGTCGGCCGTATCCACCACAATTTGCCCATCAACCAGAGTCCCCGTCAGGCGGTAACTCCCGGCGGCGGTGATGGTGGCCTGACGGCCGTTGACCACCACGCCATCCCCCGCGACCGTTATCGTTTCTCCCTGCAAGGTGATTTGCGTCCCATCGCTGTTGGTGCTGGCGGCGCTGGCGGCAGCCTCATGGGTGGCAACGTCGGTGGCTACGGCCGTAGCCACCACACTGACGACGGCCGGTTGGTTGGCGCTGTTAGTAACGGCCGTGGTGTTGGTTGGATTGGCAGCCGCCACCACCTCGGCGCTGGTACTCACTAGGCTGGTTTGTGTTGTCTGGTTGGTGGACGATACCGTCTCTGAACCGGCGCTGCAAGCCGCCAGCAGCAATAACGCCACCACCCATGCCCATAAAAATATCGCTTTCTTGTTCATTGTTTCTCCTGTAAGTAAAAGGGTTGTATTAACAGGAGAAAGGGTAGGGTACGGCCGTTAAGACAATAAAAATGGACTATTCAGATTTTGTGAAGATTTGGGAGGGATGGAAGACACGGGAAAATTTACTGTTTTGTTAGTGTCGTTAGTTTTTCGCCAGGACTACAACGGATAAGGAAATGAACGGATTCCTCTCTGGAAATTTATCCGCTTATTTCTCCATCCGTTGTAGTCTGAAGGGAGTGGCGAAAACTTCGTGACACTAACGGTTGTGGGAAAACTCAATTCCCGGCGATTGAAATCGCGGCTACAAACAGCAAAGCCCACCTTCGTGGGCTGGTGTCCACTGGGTTTATAGTCGGCGAAGGCCGACTTTGCCTTTTGTTGGTGCAGATTTATCTGCCTTTACCGGGAGTATGCAATCGCTCTGGATTGGACTGTTCAATACACCAATTCTCCCCGTACAAAAGCAGCGGTTTCCGCCTGAGTGGGCGCGTTAAAAAAGGTAGGGGTATCGCTGATTTCGATGAGACTGCCGTCCCACAACAATGCCGTCCGCTGCGCCAATCGCTGCGCCTGAAAGATATTGTGCGTCACCAGCACCATCGTCATGCCCAGATTTTCGTTTTCCTCGCGCAAAATCGTCTCAATGATGCCCACATTGTAAGGGTCCAGATTGGCGGTTGGTTCGTCCAGTAGCAGCACCTCCGGCTGCATCACCAACGCCCGCGCCAGCGACACCCGCTGCGCCTCCCCCGCCGACAATTTATGCGCCGATTGCCGCGCCAACGCCGCCAGCCCCAACCGTTGCAGCCAGCCAGATGCCACATCCAGCGGCAGCTTGTCGCCGCGCAGTCCCAGGCCATAAGCCAGGTTGGCCGCCACGCTGCGCCGCAGCAAGATCGGCCGTTGAAAAACCATCGTCACCCGGCGGCGCTGCGTCAGGGGTAGATCAGCCATCCCTGCCTGCCCATCAAAGATAAGCTGGCCTTGTGTCGGCTGTTCCAGAAAATTCAACAACCGCAGCAGCGTACTTTTGCCCGCTCCACTGGGGCCAACAATCGCCAGGATTTCCCCCCGCTGAATGTTCAGTTGGGCGATGTTGAGGACGCAACGGCCGTTATAACTCTGCTGTATATTCTCAAGCTGATAAAGCGGTTGGTTCATGGCTTTTTGAGATTGGAGATTAGAGATTGGAGATTGACCAATCTCCAATCTCTAATCTCTAATCTCCCAATCTCTCAATCTCTTCTCTGCAACCCATACAACACCAGATTAGTCACAAATGCCAGCCCCAACAAGATGATGCCCAGGGCCAGCGCCAGGGCAAAGTTGCCCCGGCGCGTTTCCAGCACAATGGCCGTTGTCAGCACCCGCGTTTCGCCCTGGATATTGCCACCAACCAGCATCACCGCGCCCACCTCGGAGATGATGCTGCCAAAGGCGGCCACAATGGCCGCCACCACGCCGAGCCGGGTTTCGCGCAGCACCGTCCAGGCTAACTGGACGCGCGTAGCCCCTAATGAACGCAGTTGTAAATGGAGCAGAGGATCGGTGGCGCGCACGGCCGTGAGCGTCAGCCCCACCACCAGCGGCAAGGCAATAACTGTCTGCGCCAGCACCATCGCCGATGGCGTAAACAACCAGCCTAAATTGCCCAACGGCCCCTGGTTAGACAGCAGCAAATAAACCCACAGTCCCACTACCACCGGCGGCAGCCCCATGCCAGTGTAAATCAACGGCAGCAGGCAGCCCGCCGCCGGAATGCGCCCCATTAGCCCCAGCCCCGCGCCAATGGGGATGCCAATGAGCATGGCAAAGAGCAGGGCAAAACCCGTCACCCGCAGCGTCAGCGCCACAATACGCCACAATTCAGGATCAAAGGAGAAAAGCAGTTGGACAGCGTTTTGGAAGACCTCGACGAGGATGTGCATACAGGGGAGTAGAGATTGGAGATTGGAGAGTAGAGATTGGCCAATCTCCAATCTCTACTCTCCGATCTCCTCATTAACGATTCCGCCATGCCTCCGAATCAGGATAAAAAAGCGGCTGACCGAATTGCTCACGGCCGTACTCCCCAATCTTCTCCTGTATTTCCACGCTGGTCAACCATTCTGCAAATTCCTGCGCCAATTTGTCGTTGATATTGCCCTTATCTGGATTCACCGGAATGACGCCATACGGATTCAACAAAGCCGGGTCGCCGTTTTCGGCAATCGTTGCCCCACCGACCACAATGATCAGATTGGGTAAATTGGCCTGCATAGAGAGGAACGTGCCCCGGTCGGTCAGCGTATACGCGCCCGTCTCATTGGCAAACAACAGCGTGTCGCCCATGCCCTGCCCCAACGATTTATACCAGCTACTATTAGGGTCAGGAGTGATACCGGCGGCTGTCCACAGTTGCAATTCCTTGGTGTGGGTGCCGCTGTCATCGCCACGGGAGGCAAAGGGAGCTTCGGTGGCGGCAACGGCCGTCAGTCCCGCTACGGCCGTGCCCATCCCCTGAATACCCGCCGGGTCGTCCGCCGGGCCAACGATCACAAAATCGTTATACATCACGTCATACCGCTCCGTGCCGTGCCCGGCGGCCAAAAACGCATCTTCCCGGCTGCGGGCATGAACCAGAATCACATCGGCGTCGCCCGCTTCGCCCAGAGCAATGGCCTGCCCCGTGCCCACCGCCACCACATCCACGCGGGCATTATGTTCTTCCTCAAATTCCGGCAAAATCGCCTCCAGCAGGCCAGAATCGGCCGTGCTGGTCGTCGTCGCCAGCCGCAGCACCTCTGGTTCTGACGAACCACAGGCCGCCAGAAAAACCAGGAGTAAAGTCAAAACAAACAGCTTCATGCGCATGAGGTTTTTATCCTTATTATGGGGTTGATAATCGTTATGATAAATTATCATAACGGTTACAAAACGGCAACGAATGGGGAACTGATAAGCAGATAGGTGGGCTGGTTTATCCGTTTATCCGCTTTCATCCGCTGCCGCCTAAAGGGCAGGGGTGATTATTCAGGCGTGTTGGGGAGAAAAATGGCCTGGAAACGCTCTTGCAAAACGGCGTCTAGCTCCTGGCTGATCTGGGTGAAGCGATCAATGTAATTCTGAGCCAACGGCGTGAGGGACGCGCCGCCGCCGTGTTTACCGCCGGTCTGGGTCTCCACCAGCTTTTGCCCCAGGCGGCTTTCCATCTCGTGGATTTTTTGCCAGGCGATGCGGTAGGGTACGCCCATGTGAGCAGCGGCGGCGGAGATGGAACCGGTTTGGGACACGGCCGTCAACAATTCCACCCGCCACACCGACAACACCACCTCCCCCTCCACTTCCAGCCACACATTCAATTTCGGTTCCATACAGGTTCATTCAAGCATATTCAACTTCAACTGCCAATCGTAAACCAAAACTATGCAGTAATGCATTTAGACTAGAAAGTTGTGGATTTCCTGCTGGCGACAACATCCGGTAAAGATTTTCCCGATTAAGCATGGCTTCCTGGGATACCTGAGAAAACCCACGCGCCTCACAAACATCTCGCAAAGCTAACAGGAAAACTTCCTGATCATTTTCTTCAAGGGCCGCATTTAGATAAGCAGCTGCTTCTGTAGGGTCTGTTAAGGCCGCTCTCAATCCGTCTTCATATTTTGCCGCAATCTGATTCATGTTATCCTCCGCAGATAGTCATTCCAATAGGCTTTGGCCAAAGCAATATCCCTTGACTGTGTACTCTTGTCGCCTCCGTATAGCAAAATCACAACAGTGTCACCTTTACGCCCAAAATAAATACGATAACCGGGGCCGTGTGGTATTCGCAATTCACTGATTCCGCTGCCAACGCTCTTACAATCTCCGAAATTTCCCAAACGAATTCGATTCAAGCGTACTCGAATCTTTGCCCGAGCCTGTTGGTCTCGCAAGCCTTCCAACCATTCGCGAAACGGATTGCGATCATCTTCCGTGAGATATTCCAACATTTCAATAATTGGCTCAGACATAAGAGTATTGTAGCATAAAAGCTACAAAAGAAAAGAACAACGGCCGTATCTCATATGCAAATAGCCAAAACTCTGGTAGATTCTGCCAAAATAGAACGCTCGTTTTTGCCTTGAAAAATTCCCAATCCGCATCCATCTGCGTTCTATTCCCGGAGGAACTCGATGGAAATTGTAGATTTACTCATTACCAACGCCAGCCAGGTCTGTGTAATTCCAGGGCCGGATGGCCCGCAGCGCGGGCCGCAATTGGGCGACCTGGGGCTGATTGCGAATGGGGGGATAGCGGTGGCGGATGGCAAAATTGTGGCGGTGGGCGACACGGCCGTACTCACATCCCACTACTACGCGCCCCAGGTAATAAACGCCCACGGCCGTGCCGTCACCCCCGGCTTTGTAGACCCCCACACCCACATCCCCTGGCTGGGCGACCGCGCCGCCGAATTTGAGCAGCGTATCGCCGGGGCCACCTACATGGAGATCATGGCCGCCGGAGGGGGCATTATGTCAACTGTGCGAGCGACCCGCCAGGCCAGCGTTGCCGACCTGGTGGCCGACAATCTGCCCCGGCTGGCGCGCATGTTGCAACACGGCGCCACCAGCGCCGAGACCAAAACCGGCTACGGCCTGGAAACGGCCGCCGAACTGCGCCAGCTAGACGCCATCGCCGCCCTGCGCCAGGCGCAGCCCATTGAACTGACCCCCACCTTTTTGCCCGCTCATGCCATACCGGCGGAGTATCACGGCCGTACCGAAGCCTACGTCCAGTTGGTCATTGACGAAATGCTGCCAGCGGGTGCTGCCTGGGCAAAGGAACATAAAACGCCGCTCTTCTGCGATGTCTTTTGCGAACAGGGCGTTTTTGATGTGGATCAGACCCGCCGCATCCTCACCACCGCCGCCGCATTGGGCTACCGGCTGAAAGTCCACGCCGATGAGTTTGTGGGGCTGGGCGGCACAAAGCTGGCGGTAGAATTGGGGGCCATTTCCGCCGACCACCTGGTCAAAACGCCGGTGGAAGATATTGCCGCCCTGGGCGCAGGCGATACCATCGCCGTGGGGCTGCCCGGCACCCCCTTTGGCCTGGCGGAGCGTGACTACACCCCGGCCCAGGCCATTTTGCAGGCGGGTGGCGCGCTGGCGCTGGCCACGGACTGCAACCCCGGCACCTGCTGGTGTGAATCCATGCAGATGGTCATCGCCCTGGCCTGCCGCTATATGAAGCTGACGCAGGCGCAGGCATTGGTCGCCGCCACGCTGAACGCCGCCCACGCCATTGGCCGGGGGCAGGAAATTGGCAGCCTGGAGCCGGGCAAACAGGCAGACATCCTCATCCTGGACACGGCCGACTACCGGCAGCTTGGCTACCGCTTTGGCACAAATCTGGTGCAGACGGTGATTAAGAAGGGGGTGGTGGTGGCCGGTAATCGGTAATCAGTCACTCGTCACTTGTCATTCCGCTCACCCTATCACCTGCTCACGGACGGGTTGAGAGGGGGATTAACGGCCGTACTCCCCACCCCCACCTTCCTGTGAAATGGCTATAATTCCGCCTTATGGAAACGACGGAGCTGGAACAGCAGCCAGAAGAAACAGCCGGGATCACGGCCGTAGCCACCCCCGACAAACGCTTTCAAAATGCCATCCGCCTGGTGGTGGGGGCGCTGGTGCTGCTCATTCTCATCAGCGCCCTGCCTGGCCTGAACCTGCGTTTTGCCGGCGACCGGCTGCAAACGTTCACCACCATCTTTCTGGGCATCTTCATTGAAGCAGTGCCCTTTTTGCTGGCCGGGTCGCTCGTCTCCGGTTTTATCGCCGTTTTTGTAGACCAGAACACCATCGCCCGCTACGTGCCCCGCCGGGCCGTGCCTGCGGCCTTCACCGGGGCGCTCATGGGTTTTGCCTTTCCTGTGTGTGAATGTGGCGTGGTGCCTGTCACCCGCCGCCTGTACCAGAAGGGGCTGCCGATGCCGGTGGGCATTGCCTTTTTGCTCAGCGCCCCGGTCATCAACCCCGTGGTGTTGGTCAGCACATATGCCGCTTTTGGCTTTGGGCCGATTTTGATCGGCCGTTACATTTTGACTTTTATCATCGCCTTCCTGGTTGGTCTGGTGTTTCACTTTGCCAAACCGACCGAGGTGTTGCGCCCGCCGGAAGAGACGGGCATTGGTCTGCCGGACAGTTACCACGCGCCGGAAGCGGCGGCAAAAGGGGAAAAACGGGCATGGACGGCCGTTGTCACCGCCGCCGATGATTTCCTGGACATGGCCCGTTACCTGATCATCGGCTCGATGCTGGCCGCGGGGATGCAGACCTTTGTTTCCCAGGCGCTGCTGCTGCAATTTGGCGGCGCGCCGGTATTGTCGGTGGTGGCCATGATGGTGTTGGCCTTTGTGCTTTCCATCTGCTCCACCGTAGACGCCTTCCTGGCGCTCTCCTTTGCCGGCACGTTTACCACCGGTTCCATCCTCAGCTTCCTGGTCTTTGGGCCGATGGTAGACATCAAAAGCGCCATGATGTTCCTGGGCGTCTTCCGCCGCCGCATCGTGCTCTATCTCATTTTACTGCCGCTGTTGTTTACGCTGTTTTTTGCGTTGGTTATCAATTTGTTCTTATTGTGATTGGAGATTGGAGATGGCACGAGCCTCAATCTCCAATCTCTAATCTCTGATCTCCTCCTGGTATTCATCATGCGCCTGAAAACAATTGCTAAAGTCGTTCTTTTTATCAGCCTGGGGCTGTTTCTGGCCAGCCGGTTGAGCAATGGCACGTTGAGCTTTTATATCCATCCGCGGTTCAATGCGCTCACGGCCGTGACCGCACTCACCTTTCTCCTGGTTGGCCTCGTCTACGCCTACCAACACCGCCACACCATCTTGCACGGCGTGGACGAACATGACCATGACCACCACGATCATGCCCATGACCATGACCACGACCATAGCCACGATCTTTCCTGGCTGGCGCTGGGCATCCTGGCCATCCCTGTCTTGTTGGGGGTGATGGTGCAACCCAAACCGCTGGGCGCAGCCGCATTGGGCAATCGGGAGATTAACACCGGCCTGCTCACCTCGGCGCAAGCGCCCAGTGGCAGCCAGTTAAGCGTCATCCCCACGGCCGGTGAGCGTAACATCCTGGACTGGCTCTACCTGTTCCGCGACCGGGGTGAAGCGGCCGCCTTTGATGGCGAGCCGGTGCATGTGATTGGTTTCGTTTACCGGGATGACCGTTTTGCCGCCGATGAATTTATGGTCAGCCGTTTTACCGTGAGCTGTTGTGTGGCCGATGCGGCCCCCATTGGCCTGATTGTGCGCTGGCCGGATGCGCCGGAACTGGTGGCCGACCAGTGGGTGGAGGTGACGGGGACCTTCCTGGCCGGGACATTTAACGGTAACGAGATACCTTTGCTTATCGCTGACGAGGTGGTGATTACCGACCCACCGACGCAGCCTTATTTGTATCAGTAACCTTCGCCCATTGTCATTCCGACGAGTCTTCGAGGAGGAATGACAATGGGCCGTGATTGATTAAAACGCAAGCATGACATTTTCAAAGTTTGATGCGGTGGTGTGGGGGGTGGTGGCGTTGCTGGCGGGGCTAGTGGCGGCAGTCATTTTTCTGGGCAGCCAGGTGGGGCTGGATGTGGTGGCGCAGACGCCCGCCCCCGGCGCCGCCCATGTGTCGGCGCTCAGCCAGATTCGGGTGCAGTTTGATGATGTGCTGGCCAGTGCGCCGGACACGGCCGTGACCCTCTCCCCCCTTATCTCCGGTACCACCACCCTGAACGGCGACACCCTCATTTTCCAACCGGCCACGCCGCTGGCGACCAATGCGGCGTATGAAGTGACGGTCGCGGCCGGGATTGAGGGGGTCAACGGCCGTACCCTGCACGAACCACTCACCTGGCAATTCCAGACGGGGCAGCCGCGTATTCTCTTCATCAAACCAGACCCGGAAGGGCCAGACCAGCTTTTTGTGGCCGACGCCGATGGCCGCCAGCCACCCGTGCAATTGAGCCAGGCGTATGCCACCGTTCTCGATTTTGCCGTGGCCCCGGACAGTTCCCAGATCGCCTACACAGTGCTGACCAATGATCAGCAAATGAGCGGCACGGCCGACCTGTGGCTGATGAACGCCGATGGCTCTAACCCACGCCTGTTGCTGGCCTGCCCGGAAGCGATGTGCAGCCGCCCGGTGTGGACGCCGGACGGCCGTCGCCTGGTATACGAACGACGCGAGATTTTGAATCCCGGCGCGCCGCCGGGCAACCCGCGCCTGTGGTGGCTGGATGTAGCCAGCGGCCAGACCGTGCCGGTGTTTGGAGATAGCCAGTTGTTGGGCCTGTTTGCCGCCATTTCCCCAGACGGCCGTTGGCTGAGCTACGTCTCCCCCACCGACCAGGGCATTCAGCTGTATAACCTGGAGGATGGCTCCGGACTGCTGGTGCCAAATAAGATGGGCACGGCCGTGTCCTGGCATCCAAACAGCGATCAAATCGCCCTGGCCGATATTGTTACGTCGGAAACCGATTGGGGCGTGGTCATCACGGCCGTGTCCATCCCCGATGGCGACGTGACCATGCTCAGCGAGTCGGCGAGGGGCGGGTTGGATGTGGATGATAGCAACCCCACCTGGTCGCCGGACGGCCGTCGCCTGGCTTTTGGCCGCAAGGAAGCACGCAGCGCCATGGGCCGCCAGTTGTGGCTGATGGATGCGGATGGCACGGCCGTTGTCCCTCTCAGCGGCGACCCCGACATTCATCACAGCGCGTTTTATTGGTCGCCGGACGGCCGTACCCTCCTCTACCAGCGGTACAACCTCAAGGAGCTTTATGCCCAACCCGGCGTTTGGGTCATAGACATCCAGACCGGCCAAACCACCGAAATCGCCTACCCCGCCACGCAGCCATCCTGGCTGCCGTAAGGGTAAATGAATAGACCTGACGGGTTTTCTGAAACCTGTCAGGTCTGGCTTGCCACAGACCGGGACCCAGATGGCAATTGGCCGGTTAGGGGTATAATCTGGCAGCTAACCGTCCGATTACCGACAACGGATTACGGGTAACGGATTACGCACCTGGAGGGCACCATGACAGAAAATGTAATTGAAACGAAGGGGCTGACGGTCTATTACGGCCGTCACCGGGGCATCCTCAACGTAGACCTGACCGTGCAAAAAGGGGAGGTCTACGGCTTTTTGGGGCCGAATGGGGCCGGCAAGACGACCACGCAGCGGGCACTGCTGGATGTCATTCGCCCGGTGAGCGGGCAGGCGTGGCTGTTTGGGCTGGACTGCCAGAAAGAGGGGGTGGCGGCGCGGCAGCGGGTGGGCTACCTGCCGGGCGAATTGAGCCTGTACGAAAACATGAAGGCGTACCAGTTTTTCGATACGGTCAATGCTATGCGCGGCAATAATGACGACAAGGCCTACCGCGAAGCGATTTGCCAACGGCTGAATCTGGACACCGGCCGCAAAATTCGGGAATACTCGCGGGGGAATAAACAAAAGGGGGGGGTGGTGGTGGCCTTGATGAATAAACCCGACCTGTTGATTCTGGACGAACCCACCAGCGGCCTGGACCCGCTGGTGCAGCAAACGGTGTTGGAACTGGTACGCGAGGCAAAGGCCGACGGCCGTACCGTCTTTTTCTCCTCCCACATCCTCTCCGAAGTGCAAGAGGTGTGCGACCGGGTGGGTATCATCCGCGACGGGCAGTTGGTGGCTACAGAACGGGTGGAGAACCTGATCAAGCAGCAGTTCAAACGGCTGCGGCTGAGTTTCGCCACCCTGCCACCGGTGGACGCTTTTGCCCAGGATGGCGTGGTGGAAATGGCCCGCGACGAGCAGAGTGTGACCCTGGAAATTCGGGAAAACTTGAATGCGGTGTTGAGTACGGCCGTGACCTATAACGTGTTAGACATTGACACCATACCCGTCACTTTGGAAGAAGTATTTTTGGCGTTTTATGGCACGTCGTAGGGCAAATTAGCAATTTGCCCTACAGGAGAAAATTATGTTCCGTTTACTGTGGCAAGAATTACGTTTCCGGCGCAATGGCATTATTGGTTGGGGGATTGGCGTTTCTCTTTATACCGCGTTGTATGTGGGGCTTTATCCCAGTTTCGGCGACCAGTTAGCTCTTTTTGATATGGGTGAGATGGCTTTTTACGAGGCTCTGGGCATCACCGACATGACCTCTTTTGCCGGCTATGTAGCCAGCACCTATGTGAACCTGGCCCCCATCCTGTTGAGCATTTATGCCATCATCAGTGGCAGCGGCACATTGGCGGGCGAGGAAGATGAGGGCAAACTGGAACTGATGGTGACGTTACCTATTCCGCGCTGGCACATTGTGACGGCCAAGGCATTGGCTACGGGCGTGGCCCTCTTTCTCATCCTGGTCATTGTCGGCCTGGCCGCTGCCGGTACCTATTTAGCCATTGCCGGCCAGGTGGAAACGCCGGTCACGGCCGTTGATATGTTCCTCAGCGCCCTCTACATGTGGCCCCTGGTGCTGGTGGTGGCCTTGATTAGTCTGCTCATGGGGGCATATTTGCCTAACCGGCGGACGGCGGCGCTGGCCGCCACCGTCATCTTTGTGGGCAATTACTTTGGTAACAGCCTGGCGAATATGTACAACTCCCTGGACGCCATCAAGCCGCTGTTAATCTTCACCTATTACGACAATGCGCCGGCGGTGCTGACAGAGGGGCAGGCCATAGCGGATATAGCCGTATTGGTGGGCATCTCTCTCGTTTTAATTCTGCTGGCGGTGTGGGCTTTCCAGCGGCGGAACATTACGGTGGGGGCATGGCCCTGGCAGCGGGCGAAAGTGGTTTAAGACCTGACAGGTTGGCTTTGCTTGCCAGCCTGTCAGGTTTTCAAATTGCCTATTCTTCCTTAAAGATGACAGGCAATGAGATGCGATAAGCTTCGCCGATGTGAATGATCAACACGGCCGTGTCATCACCAATGGCGTTACTGGCCGTTAACGTGACCGTATACTGGCCCGTCATGGTGAACGTGTGGGTGGGGTTGACTTCGGTCACGAGGGGCGAGCCATCACCAAAGTCCCAGGTATAAGTGATGGGCAGTGTTCCGGTGGTCAGGTTGGTAAAGCTGATCGGCTGGTTAACGAGCGCCGGCAGGCTGTGTGTAAAAATGGCGATGGGGGCCATGCCCATTTCAACCTGAATGGCATGAACGGCCGTATCGCTGCCAACCGCATTGGTAGCCGTTAGCGTCACCGTGTAACTGCCCGTCGCCGTGAACGTGTGGGTGGGGTTGACTGCGGTGACAAGGGGTGAACCATCGCCAAAGTCCCAGGTATAAGAGATGGGTGGCGTGCCCACCGTCAGATTGGTGAAGTCAACCGGCTGGTTGACATAAGCCAACGCCGTTACCGTAAAGGCGGCTGTGGGGGAAACCGGCGCGTCGTCAATGACGATGGCGCTGGCGGCAACATCATTTCCAAACGGGCTGCTGACCGTCAATGTCACCGTGTACGTGCCGGGATCGGCAAACACATGCGCCGGGTTTTCCAGCGTGACAGCCGGCGATCCATCACCAAAATCCCATAGATAACTGAGCGTGGGCGTTCCTTGTGACTGGTTGGTGAATTGTACCGGCGACTGGGCGGAAGCAGCGACGGGATGGGTGAAAACGGCCGTCGGCGCAACTCCTACCCGCACCACATCTGTAGCCACATCCCACCCAAAATCATTCGTGGCCGTCAGCGTCACGGTATAGTCACCCACCGAAACATAATCGTGGGTAGGGTTTTCCAGGTCAGACAGCGGACTGCCATCGCCAAAGTCCCAGGTATAGGTGATAGAATTACCGGTGGAGGTGTTGTTGAAAACGGCCGTGTTGCCCCACACCAGCGGCCCATTATGCGTAAAGGCGGCTGTCGGCGCTACATTCGTATTCATGGGCACAAACAATGGCCCCATGAAACAAGGATAAGTAACCGGGTTTGGTTCACCGCTAATCGTCCAACAATAGTAGTCCGGCGCCGTCGCATCCGTCATCGCCTGGGGCACATACCACAGCACGATGTTTTCACTGTTGATGCTCTCGCCGTTCAGGTACAGGTGCGGCCCCTGCATGTGGTTGTCATTGCAGCAGCCGCTGGAAAAGACGTACAGGTCGGTGTCCCCTTCGTTGGCATGGTGCAGCACCGGATATAAGAAGGGATTGTCCCCCTCGCCATTGGGGAATTGCCCCACATCCTGCACGATGTAATATCCTGCGCCGCTGACGGTGTCTTCCACCTTCCAGCTATAGCCATTCGGGTCAATGTGGTGTGGCCCATGCCCCGTTTCCGTGTAGGGCACCAGGTAATCTTCGGTGGTCATCGCCTGCCAGGCCGCCCCATCCCACCGGCTGAACAGGTCGTTCTCGTCGCCATCTACGGCGATGTTGATGCGCAGCACCGGCCGGTACAGAGAGTTGGTGCCACACCCTTTGCCGTAGGCGGCGCTCACCGGCCGGAAGCTGCCATCAGCATAGAAGTGGATGCGCTGTTCATACCGGTAGTTGCAGGTGTTGCCCCAGTTGCCCATGCGGAAATCCTGCACCACTTCAAAACCAATCACATTGTTCTGCTCGTCCAACAGGTCTAGCACCTGGGTAGCGCCATACGGGTAGATGGTGAACCCGCCACCGCCGCTGCTGCATCCGGTGGAATCCTGGTAGCCGCTGCTGCCATAGTCGGCGTGCCACTCCACCAGCTTGATGCTGGTGATGACCGGCGTGCCGTTGTAGGTGACGTCGTACACGTTCAGGCCGTCGTTGTTGGTGGTGACGTAGCTCAGTGACCAGCCATCGCGGCTGACGGACAGGGGATTGTTGCAGTCGGTGGGCACGAAGGGTTCAAATTCGCCCACCGGCGGCGCTTCTGTCCAGTAGATGCCGGCCAGTTCTTCGGCCGTCAGGTCTACCACTGCCCACAGGATACGGCCGTCGCCCGCAGCGAAAGTCGGCGCCACACACAGATGTTCCCCACCGCAGGCGGTATCCAACAGGCCAGCATCCACCGCCGCCAGCACTTTACCGGCTGCCGGTTTGTAGCCCAACGCGGCGATCACTTCTGGCGCGTTGGTGGCGATCTCCAATGAGAGGTCATGCAGCCGTTTGTTGATGCCGGGACGCAGATGCGGCTGGCGCAGCACGTCCAGCACTTCCCCCGTATCCAGCCGCACGAAGGCGGTTACGGCCGTGTCCACATCCCACAAATAAATCTCCACCTGGCGGCAGTCGGTGGCCGCGCAGGCGCTCAAGGCCGCCGGGTATGGCCCCAGCACCACCCGGCTGACGCCAAATACCTCGGCGCGATGGCCGGAGGTGAAGGCCTGCACCCGCGCATCGGCCAGCGCCAGGTCTTGGGCGGTCTGCTGTTCGGGCGTCATCTGGGCGGCAATGGGTACGGCCGTCATCTTCCCCCGCACTTCCGCCGCCGGTTTGAGCAAGACCAGAGTGGCGACGGCCGTCAACAGCCCAACCACCACTATCATTAAAAGCAATCGTCTCATGTTGCACCCCTTTAGTAAATAGGGCATCCCTGCCCGCTAAACGCCCGGACAGGGATGTCCGGGCTACCTTCAGGTTTACAAGCACAGAGACACAAAGATTTGACTCTTTGTGTCTCTGTATCTCATTGTTTATCCAACAGGCTTATTCTTCTTTGAAAATTGCCGGCAGGTAAATGAAGTTATCAAAGGCAATCACTTCAATCACGGCCGTTGCCGAGCTGCTGCCCACTGTATTCACGGCCGTCAGCGTTACCGTGTAGCTGCCGGTCATGGTAAACGTATGCGTGGGACTGATTTCGGTCACAATAGGTGAGCCATCGCCAAAGTCCCAGGTGTAGGAAATGGGCGGTGTACCGGCAGTGAGGTTGGTGAAGCTGACCGGCTGGTTAACCAGGGCAGGCAAGGTAGCCGTAAAGGCCGCTGTCGGCGCCACCGGTTTGCCATCTATAACAATGACACTGTTGGCGCTGTCTGCGCCAAAGGGGCTGTTCACCGTCAACGTAATGGTATACGTGCCGGAAATGGTGTACACGTGAATGGGGTTCATGGCCGAGGAACGTGCCGAACCATCGCCAAAGTCCCAGTCATAACTCAGTTCCGGTGTTCCTTGTGACTGGTTAGTAAACTGTACCGGTGCCTGGGCGGAAGCCGTAGTCGGATGGGTGAAGACGGCCGTCGGCGCTAACCCTACCCGCACCACATCCGTAGCCACATCTGACCCGGCGTTATTGGTCGCCGTCAGCGTCACGGTATAGTCACCCACCGAAACATAATCGTGGGTGGGGTTTTCCAGGTCAGACAGCGGGCTGCCATCGCCAAAGTCCCAGGTATAGGTGATGGGATCGCCGGTGGAGGTGTTGGTGAACACGGCCGTGTTGCCCCACACCAGCGGCCCATTGTGCGTAAAATCAGCAATGGGCGTGGTCACCATGGGCACAAACAGCGGCCCCATAAAACAGGGATACGTTTCCGGGTTTGGCTCACCGCTAATCGTCCAGCAGTAATAGTCGGGCGCCGTCGCGTCTGTGTCCGCCTGGGGCACATACCACAGCACGATGTTTTGGCTGTTGATGCTTTCGCCATTCAGGTACAGATGCGGGCCCTGCATGTGGTTGTCATTGCAGCAGCCGCTGGAAAAGACGTACAGGTCGGTGTCCCCTTCGTTGGCATGGTGCAGCACCGGATATAGAAACGGATTGTCCCCCTCGCCATTGGGGAATTGCCCCACATCCTGCACGATGTAATATCCTGCGCCGCTGACGGTGTCTTCCACTTTCCAGCTATAGCCATTCGGGTCAATGTGGTGTGGCCCATGCCCCGTTTCCGTGTAGGGCACCAGGTAATCTTCGGTGGTCATCGCCTGCCAGGTCGCCCCATCCCACCGGCTGAACAGGTCGTTCGCGTCGCCATCCACAGCGATGTTGATGCGCAGCACCGGCCGGTACAGAGAGTTGGTGCCACACCCTTTGCCGTAGGCGGCGCTCACCGGCCGGAAGCTGCCATCAGCATAGAAGTGGATACGCTGCTCGTACCGGTAGTTGCAGGTGTTGCCCCAGTTGCCCATGCGGAAATCCTGCACCACTTCAAAGCCGATCACGTTGTTCTGCTCGTCCAACAGGTCTAGCACCTGGGTAGCGCCATACGGGTAGATGGTGAACCCGCCACCGCCGCTGCTGCATCCGGTGGAATCCTGGTAGCCGCTGCTGCCATAGTCGGCGTGCCACTCCACCAGCTTGATGCTGGTGATGACCGGCGTGCCGTTGTAGGTGACGTCGTACACGTTCAGGCCATCGTTGTTGGTGGTGACGTAGCTCAGTGACCAGCCATCGCGGCTGACGGACAGGGGATTGTTGCAGTCGGTGGGCACGAAGGGTTCAAATTCGCCCACCGGTGGCGCTTCTGTCCAGTAGATGCCGGCCAGTTCTTCGGCCGTCAGGTCTACCACTGCCCACAGGATACGGCCGTCGCCCGCAGCGAAAGTCGGCGCCACACACAGATGTTCCCCACCGCAGGCGGTATCCAACAGGCCGGCATCCACCGCCGCCAGCACTTTACCGGCTGCCGGTTTGTAGCCCAACGCGGCGATCACTTCTGGCGCGTTGGTGGCGATCTCCAATGAGAGGTCATGCAGCCGTTTGTTGATGCCGGGACGCAGATGCGGTTGGCGCAGCACGTCCAGCACTTCCCCCGTATCCAGCCGCACGAAGGCGGTCACGGCCGTGTCCACATCCCACAAATAAATCTCCACCTGGCGGCAGTCAGTGGCCGCGCAGGCGCTCAAGGCCGCCGGGTATGGCCCCAGCACCACCCGGCTGACGCCAAATACCTCGGCGCGATGGCCGGAGGTGAAGGCCTGCACCCGCGCATCGGCCAGCGCCAGGTCTTGGGCGGTTTGCTGTTCGGGCGTCATCTGGGCGGCAATGGGTACGGCCGTCATCTTCCCCCGCACTTCCGCCGCCGGTTTGAGCAAGACCAGAGCGGCTACGGCCGTCAACAGCCCAACCACCACTATCATTAAAAGCAATCGTCTCATAATACTGCACCTCTTTGGGAAATATTGTGGCAAAATTTGCCGAATCGGTAAGCGCCTCAGGGCGGGCACAGTTTAGCACCCTGCAAGGTCAATCGCAACTACGGGTTGGGTAATCTGGTACTTATGGGGGCTGTTTGCACAAAAAACGGCCGTCTCCACAGCCATGATTGGTGGGAGACGGCCGTTGCTCTTTGAGGAACAACAGTGAGAGTTGAGTATTGTTACTCAACTCTCAACACAGACCGGTTTACGGTTTCAGTATGATGGGTAGATAGAGGACAGTTGGGCCGGCAGTTGTTGTCAGGGTAGCGCTGTCTGTGGCATTACTGTCATGCGTAGAGGTCGCTGTCACCACCACGGCATCGCTCTGTCCGGCGCCAACGATCGTCGGAATCGCCACGTGAACCATGACAGTGGCCGATTCACCAGCTGCCAACGTGAGGCTGCTACCGCCGGGCAACGTGGCCGTCCAGGTGTGCGCTCCAAACGTCAGGTTGAAGGTATCGGCCGTGTTACCGGTGTTGGTAATCGTCATGGCGTACATCACGGTATGCCCAGGCGCGCCGGTAGCCGCCATATCACCAGACATGGAAACGCCATAGACGGTGGCCAGCCCGGTCGTCAGGTCTACCGAGTCAGTCGCGGTGGCATCATTGGCAGAAGTAGCCGTTACCGTCACCACATCCGCATCATTACCGGAAGCGTCAACCGGAATATCCACCCACACTGTGACCGAGCCGGTATCGCCCGCATCAACGGTGATGCTGCTGGCAGACAGGGTAGTGGTCCAGCCGTTGCCGCTCAACGTCAGATCGTAGGTGTCGGCCACGTTGCCGGTATTGGCAATGTCAACAGTGTAAGCCACCGTCGTGCCTGGGTCGCCAGCCTGCGTATCGGGATCGGCGCTGACGTCAACGCCGTAGGTGGCAGAAGCAATGACGTGCATCACCACTTGGGCCGGGGCTACGTTGTTGTCGAATGTACCGGCAAAACGAATTTCGGCCGTGTAGGTGCCGGTCTGCGTAATGACAGAGGCATCGAAGATAATGTTCACCGTCTCCGATTCGCCGGCGTTCACCGTCCCGGTGGCCGGGTCTTCATACAACCACGGTGCGTCCACACTTCCTTCAAACAGCTGGATAGCCAGATCATCGCCTTGTAGGTTCCAACTTGAACCAGGCGCGGAAAAGGAATACGCGCTGCCAAAACCGCTGCTTCCCGGCGTGTTAGGATCAGTATCCTGGAAGCCAGTCTCCCAGAAGAAGTCGTCCGTGGAAAAGCCGGTGTCATTGTAAATTTCCACCCAGTAAGTGCCTGGCCCCAACGTAACCGGATTATCCAGGGTCAGAGTATGGAAATACTCATGTACACCGAACAGAATAATGCCGGTTTGCACACGTTCGGCGAGTACGGCTGTTTCAGTGGAGATTACCGCACCTGGCAGACCAGCACTGTCTTCATGGAAGATCACTGTGATATTGTCAGGCACCGGCACATCGGTCGGGAAGTAACCAGACCAGATGTTGATGCCGCCAATGGTATGTTCCTCAGAGAAGGCGAAATTATCCGCCAACACCTGGGCGCCACCACATAGATCACAAGACACATCCGAGAAGATGCCATTGAACTGACTCGGTTGTTGGTCGAGCAAAAGGCCATCACCTGATGCCGGGACACGGATGAATGGCGGATAGACGGGCGCACTGCTTCCGAAGTCCAACAGATCCGCCAGAGCCGAGTTCTGGGCGCCAGCCGTTACCATAGCGGGAACCGCAGCGTGGAAACCAAATGGCGAACCGGTTTGCCGGTCAGACAGTTCAAAGTCAAATGCCGCCGTCCCTGTGTTGTTGAGGGTCAACGAGTCCGTCAACACCTGCCCTATGGCCAGGGTGCGCTCATAAGAGGCGGGACTGTATTCCAAGATGGCTACGATGGGGGTCAGGGCAAAGTCTGTTACCACTGTCTGTCCGGCGGCCACTGTAACCGAAGCCGTTTCATCGAAGTAGCCAGGCGCCGTTACCAGGAAGTCATACGTTCCCGGCTGCACAGCCAGGGCATAACTATCCCCGCTAAGCATGACATCAAAGCCACCAGGCCCGGTCACGTGGATGTCCGCATTGAGCGGATCACTCGTCCAGGCATCTGTAATGTCGCCATTGAGGAAGCCACAGGTGGGGCAGCTCAGGTGCATGGTCAGCGGCATGGTGTCTACCACATTGACGAAGTTGCCGCGGAAGGAAAGGGTGGCGTAGAAGGTGCCTACCTGGTACATGGAGCGGGCATCAAAAACCAACTCAAACGTAGTTGAGCTAAAGCCCGGCACCGTACCGGAATCAGGCACGGCATAAGCCCACTGCTGACCGGTGGAAAAGCCGGTTTCGATGCCAGTAATCAGGTTGATCCACAATTCTCTTCCGTCTGGCAGCCCATCGGAATCCAGGTCGGCGCTGTTTTGCCCATCCAGGAAGCCACGGAACACGGTGCGGTTGTCGTTGCCCAACACCATAGCCGCCTGATTGGCCGCCGGTGTGGTGGTATACCCGGCCAAAGCCTCAAAACCGGCTAATGGTTCCACGCGCTGCCCATAGATGCCAAAGATAAAGCCATCCAGGCTGGTGAACTCAGGCACATCATTGGGGTCAGTGAAGATTGGATGTGCGTCATCCCACCAATACACCGGATCAGGAGGATCGTTATCGTCAGCCATCCAGGTGAAGCCAAGCGTTGCCCACAGGGGGTTCAAGGTATCGAAACCGACGACCCAGGTGTGCGCGATTAACTTGCCACCACCTAACACATAGTTATTAAGCGCTGTGAAGGTAGTTGAAGGCGGGCCAAAGTTGTCGTCCGCAAAGATCACCAAATCCCAGGTGCCGCTATTCAGGCTGGTTTCAAAGCCGGCAAAGTCACCATTGTTATGCAGGGTGTATGCCATGCCAAGCGCCTGCAGCGCACTTTCCACATGTGTGGGGGTATGCATCGGATCATCGGCATACACCAGGATGTTTCCACCTGCCGGGGCAGCCGGTTGCCATCTGTATGCAGAAGGATAGGCAACGGCCGTACCGCTGGCGGTATTGGCGCGCATTGCCACGCCTTCGGTGGCCTGGTACAACGTGGTTGTCGTTCCGTTCGGGCCTAACGGCCGTAACTGAAACGGCCCACTATAGCCACCAATTCTTACCTCAAAGTCCAGCGGCGATGCACCGGTGTTGGTGACGGTGACGGTATTGGAGACTACGTCGCCAATTTCCATTGACTCTTCCACCGAGGCGGGGCTGTAAGAAAGGATGGCGGTGTCGGCCCACAAGGCGAAGTCCTGGGTGGTGGTGGCGCCTGTAGTGATATTGACAACGGCCGTGTCACTCAAATACCCGGGCGCACTGGCTGTCAGGAAATACTGCCCTGGAGCGAGTTGGATGGTGTAGAAGGAGACATCTTCCAGGGTGAAGTCAAACCCGCCGGTGCTGGTGATCTGCACAGAACCAACCAGCGGCAGGCTGGTGGCTGCGTCGGTGATGTTGCCTTGCAGCGTACCACATGTGGCGCAGGTCACAGTCAGGGTAAGCGGCACGTACAGCTGTAATTGGGGCGCGTCTACAACTATCTTTAGCTGCGCCGTGTATTGTCCGGGGATCGGTACCTGGGCGGCATCGAAGGTTACATCAACCGGGAAGCTGCCATTGGCCGGTACCGTACCCGTGATCGGGTTTTCGCTCACCCAGGGCACATCCGTCTCGGCAATTTCAAAACCGAGCCAGGGTACCTGGGCAGTGCCGCCAGGCGTCGTCTGCCCCAGAACACCTATCAACGTAGTGTTACCGGTATTGCGGTCCACAGCCCGTAGTTCCGGTTGGAAGGTGCCGCCGTTGAAAGCCGCCATGTACAGGGTGTCCGTATCCGGGTCCCATCCCATGCCCTGGCCGAAGTTGGCGTCAAAGCCAATCGAACCAATGATGGTGCCAGCGCCGGTGGTCTTGTCAATCCACAGCAGCACGTCAGCGATGATGTCGTAACCCCACAGATCGCCATTGCCGTCAACCGCCAGGGCGATCAGACAACCGCCATTGCTGATAGCGCCAACCTGGGTAGCCACGCCGGTGGGCGGGTCAATAGTGTACAGGGTGGAGTTGCCACAATTGGTTGTGCCCGCATAAACAACACCGCTAGTGGGGTCATAGGCCAGGCCAGAGTATGTCTGGCCGCCGCCTGGCGGGGTAGCTGTGTAGGTGTTCAAGATAGCGCCGGTAGTGGGATTCACTTCCCACATGACGTTGTTGGTGTCAATCATATACACCAGGCCATCCACATATTCACCCGCGCCAATGAAGCCGCCGGTGGGTGGCATGGCGCTCACAAACGGCAGCACCTCGGGCACGTCAATATCGAAGATGGTGTAGTAAGCACTGGAATGTTCCACACCATAGGCATTGGAACCTAACAGCTGCGCCAGCGTGGCGGCGGGTAAAGGCCCGGCCGTTTGCCCTGCTGTTTGAGGCGCAGCGCCAGTGGAAGCCGGCAGAGAACCGCGCGCAAAGTTGCCATCACTGGCCGGGATATGCAGCGGCGCCACCAGATAGGGATTTGTACCGGGCACTTCCTGGATCTCAAATTCCACATTAGCCCCACCGGTGTCAATCAAATCCATGCCCAGCGTCGTGTTATCGCCAAGTTCCAATGTGACGTTGAAGTTGTCTGGATCGGCAACGACAAAGCCGGAGGGCAGGTAGAAATCTTGCTCGACAGTGTCATCATCCACCACATTCACGGTTTGTACGTCTTCGCCGTATAAGGTGTAGGTGGCCGTGTGTACCTGGCTGCCGCTCAAGGAGTAGATGGTGTAAAACGCATCATCCACTGCCGGATCGAGAGGGGTTGCCATAGCATAACCTGTGGAGCCGGTTTCGTTTGTTACCCAGGCGCCAACCACAGGATCATTGGTGTTATCATCATAAACATTGCCTACCACCAGACCACCGCTTGCCGGTGGCACACAGGTGTAGGTGGTGATATTGACGTTATCCACCATCCAGCCAAAGTAATTGTTGGCAACGCCATCCCCGGTGTTAAAGCTGAAGCGAACCAACGCACTGCCCGCAAAAGCGGAAATGTCGGCGGTTCGTTGATACCAGACGTTTTCGGTATCGCCGTCAATTACTGTGGCCCAGGTGGAGCCACCGTCTGTGGATATTTGCACCTGGCGAGCATCCCAGCCACAGTTGCCACCACATTCGGTCTGCTCATAGCTCCAGAAGGAGAGTACCGAACCGGCGCCAACCGATATGGGGGAATTCAATGTCATGGTGCCGCTGTTGGCGCTGCCCGTGTCAAAGGTACAAACGCCATCAATGCCGTAGTAGGCGGCATTTGTGGGGCTGGGGAAGGGCGCCACCAGAGAACCGCAGGTATTTGACTGGCTTTCCGGGTTCCACAGGCCGGTCAATGTCCAGTTGCCATAGCCGCTCTCGAAATTATCAGAGAAGCTGCCAGACGGGACGGGGGTGTAACCAGGTGCGGTACAACTAAACAGGTTGGCATCTAAATCGAAATCCTGTGTCGTGTTGCCGCTGACGGCCACCTGGACAGTAGAGGGATCATAACCGGGGACGAAGGCGCTGACTGTGAAGTCATACGTTCCGGCAGGCAAAACGACGCTGTAGTAACCGGTTACGGGGTCTGTCCAGATGGGGTTGTCCGGGAAGCCCTGACCGATGTTTATCTGGGCATATAACGGCCAGCCGGTGGTGGCATCGGTTACAACGCCTTCCACAGTGAAGCTGGGCGCCTGGACAAGTTGAACATCCAGGGTGGTGGTTTGAAATTCCGTTACCTGAATGCCGGGGTGCGTTTGCGGGAAGTAGCCAAATTTGCTGACAGAGACGGTGTAGGTACCGCTAAAGGCGATGGTGGAATAGAAACCAACACCGTTGGTGTTGGCGTGGAAAACAATGCCATCGCCCCGGTCGGCGGCTACGTGCGCGCCCGGCAGCGGCGCTGCTGTTACCGAATCGGTAACAGTTCCATTTAGCGTACCGGGATTGCCATAGAGGATGGCGGTATTCACGGCCGCCAGCGCGTCCATTGTACCATATCCCCAATCATTGTTGGGGCCGGTGGTATAGTCGCCGCCGCAGCCGGAACCACCCTGCCCGGTGAGGGGCACGGCCGTGTCCGCAATAATCTGGTAGGTTTCGGCGATAAGCCCACGCAGGCCAGGGTTCGCCGACCACATCAGGCCAACCAACGCCGTGACATGCGGCCCAGACATGCTGGTGCCACTCCAGCCACCCTGATAACCACCACCGGGCACGCTGGAGCGAATGTTTTCACCGGGGGCCATAATGTCCGGGATGAATTCAGCGGACAGAGACGAAGGGCCACGGCTGCTGAAACCGGTCAGGGTGCCAGGCAGCGAACCACCTACATGGTTGACAGAACCGGTCGTTAGAACTTCACCATAATCGCCGGGTGAGCGAAGCGTCTGACAGGAAGAACCTTCGTTACCGGCTGAAACCTCAACGACGATACCAGCAGCTTGAAGGGCCGCAATTTCATCCTGGAAGTCAGGAACGCCACCGCCCCAAAAACCCCAGGAGTTGTTGATGGCATCTGGCGCCAGGCTGGGATTCGGGTTGTTCCCGGTCAAATCCCAGGGGGCCAGGAAAAACTCGAAACAATTGCTAAAGGTGAATACACTACCACCACCGCCATCATCCATGCCTTTGCAGTGAATGGTTTCTGCGCCTGGCGCTACGCCAATCTGATTGGCGCCGCCATCGTCGCCGACCATGGTGCCGGTGGTATGGGTACCATGCCCATGACCATCGCCAGGGGCGCTGGGGTAAGTGCCGGTGGGATCCCACCAATTATAGTTGTGATTGGCGGATGTACCATTCCAGCCCCGATAATGGTTGATGATGGCCGGGTGGTCCCATTGTAAACCGGTGTCCAAACCGGCCATAACCGTCCCTTGCCCGGTAAAACCCATCGCCCATACATCATCGGCATTAATAAAGATGATATTGGGTTCAATGGCTTGGCTGCTTTCGGGGGCGGCTGGATTGATGAAAGGTTCTTGCAGTTGGAATTGGCGATTTACCGTAATTTTTTCTACATCCGGGCGGTTAGCTATGGACATGACCAGGCTTTCAGTCCCGGCTCTGACCAATATCTTGTTGGCAATGTAAAAAGAGTGGTATCGAATTCCCTGCGCATCCAGATAAGCACGAATGTCGCTTTGGGAGCGTTCGGCCGTTTCACGCAGTGCATTGAACACAAACTCGCCCTTTGCTTCTTTGGTTGGCAAATTGTAAGCCGGGCTGAGATCAGCTTTCTCATTCATCCAGATGAAAAAGTCTGTGCTACTTTCGCTATTTAGTTGTTCTAAAACAAGAGGCTCAATTTTACCCGCTGGGGGATTGCTCTCCTCACCGATGGTACGGGCCATGATCACACTGGGTAATATCAGTGCCATCAGCCCCACAAGAAACACAAATGGCATATGTCGCCATGACCGTTTACTGTTCATTATTATCCTCCTAGATACCCCACACATGTAAAGAGGGTGCTGCTTTTCAAATAACGGGGTGGGGTGGTGACCAGTAAGAGACTCCAACACAACAAGGTGTGTTTGAGGGAGTGATGAGAAGTATTTCAACTGCTGTTCAAATTAGTCGGATCTATTGACTGGCACTACCTCCTTGGCAGCTTTCATACGTTTGGGCATGATCAAACCTGCGCATAAATCCCCACTTCATGCTCCCGCTTGCCACTAGAAATTGCCATTTTCCATAAACGGAAAATTCACGCTACATTATCTCACTTTCATAATGTCCTGGCAAATAACAGAATGCTTTGCGTAGGGCAATCGCATATTCCTCAATGCGGCAGATAAATCTGCACCTACACAAGGCAAAGTCGGCCTTCGCCGACTACTCCCAGCCGACGGAGTGCCGGCAACGAGAGGCTGTGTTGTATAGTTGCCTGTGCTACCTTACCGGTTATTTATCTTCTACGGGCAGCCCACTGGGGACAGTGGCGGGGAACAGGTCGTTCATGTTGGTTGCGGCGGGGTCGCTCAGGCTTTCCAAAAAGGCGACCAGTTGGGCAATTTCCTGGCGACTGAGTTCTGTTTGGGACAGTTGGGGTGATAGCGTCAGCAGGATGTCGTCAATGGTAACGGCATAGTTTTGCAGGGTGGCGCGCAATTCGGGGGAAAGATCACGGCCGTCAAACGCCCGCAGCGCCTCTTCCGGTTGCAGATGATGTTCAATCACGGCCGTCAGCGAATCATACGCGCCGTTGTGCAGGTAGGGGGCGGTGAGGGCTACGTTGTGCAGCGGTGGGGTACGGAAGGCGTATTTATCGGCGGGGTTCTGGGTGATGGCGTAACGGCCGTAATCCAACGGCGCAAAATCATCCCGGCCCGGCCCAAATTGGGGCACGCCAATGTTGTGATACTGCTGGTCGGTGAATAGTGGCCCGCTGTGGCAGGCGGCGCATCCGGCACGGCCGTAAAACAACAGCGCCCCCTGTTTTGCCTGGTCCGTCAGCGCCGTCTCATCCCCTGCCAGATAGCGGTCCCAGGGGGAGTTGGTAAAAGCAAACGCCTGCGCCTCAAAAGCGGCGATGGCATTGGCCGCATGTTGGAACCCCAGTTCTGTGGCCGGTACATCCGGGTACGCCTGCCAGAACAATTCCCGGTAAGCAGGAATCACCAGCAGCCGCTCCATCAGCAGCGCCCAAATTTGCGGGAAAAAGCGGGCATCGTTGGGGATCGAGGCCAGTTCATTTGGTTGGCCGAATACATCGGTGTCTTCCCATCCGGTGGGCAGGTTTTGGGCATAGGCCGCCGCTTCGTCCAACACGGTGCCCGGCTGGATAGCATATCCGGCCACGTTATACCAGCCGCCGCGCATCTCCGTGCGAATGGTGACAGGGAACATGGCCTGGGCAGCCAGGGCGCTGTCTAGCCCGTCCGGTAGATACGCCCCGGCGGGTGTCTCGAACCCGGCAGCGGCGCTGCCTTCTACCCGCCCTTCCCAGAACATAGTCGTCCATTCCGGCAGCCCGCGATTGAACAATTCGGTGGCATGGCGAGGCACAAAGTCCCGGTTGGCGCCCAACTGCCGTTGGCTGGCAAACCCAATACCGCCGGTGCCAATGGAAAGCGGCAGTTGGTCGCCGGTGGCCAGCGCCGGGTGGTGGCAGGTGGCGCAGGAGGTATCCCGATTGCCGCTGAGTTCTTTATCAAAAAATAGAGCCTGCCCCAAAGCGACCAGCGCCGGGTCAGGTGGGGCTGGTGCAGCCAGCGGCGTCAGCCCTTGTTGGGCAATGACCGTGTGCAGTTCCGCAGCCAACGTAGCCGCCTGTGCCGACCGGCGTTGCTGCCAGAAGAAACCAATAACTAGCAATAGGGTGATGATGATAGTAAAAAGAAAAATAGTTTTTAACGTCTTCAAAAGATTATTACTCCTGTGAACATAGACCAGGCAAACAGACAATCTGTTATTCCGACCCCTTCGGCAAGCTCAGGGCGGGACAGTCTTCGAGGAGGAATTCTTCCGATTATCAAGGCTAAAGATTCCTCGCTTCGCGGACTGCGCTGGGAATGACAGTTTGCTTATGGCGAATGGTGAGGGGCCTGCCAGGCGGGGGATTTATGCACGTGGACAACCTGCCAGCCAAATTCCGCCTTCACCAGGACACGGCTTTCGTTGTGGTGACGGTGGCTAATGGCCCCAGTTTGTGGGTCGGCGATGGTAAGCATGAAGGTGTAGCTGGCTACGGCCGTGTCCCCATACACCTGTAACCGCGGCTCCCACAAATCATAACGGAAGTCACCCATCGCACCCGCCCAGCCATGTTCAATCATAAACAGGTGAAAATCCAGCCCATCCTGCCGGTGCGGGGTGACGAACCATTCATACAATGACAACTCCGGGCTGGTGGTGGCCCGGTACGTTTCCACATCCTGCGTAAAAATGCTGTTGATGTGCCGATGTAATGTTTCCCAAATGTCGTTTTCGATCTCGTTCATAACGGAAAAACAGTTCCGGCTACAAACTCCAATCCAGGGAGAAGTTTCGATTGCACGGTTTCGTTGGCCGTGAACTGGCCGAACAGGACATATTCCGGGCCGTTCTCTGGCAGATAATAAATGGTGATGACACGAGTTTTGGGGTCGGCAATCCAGTATTCACGCACGCCGGCCCGTTCATAAGCGCCAAATTTTACATATTGATCCAGCCGCAGACTGCCTGGGGAGAGTACCTCGACAATTAAATCCGGCGCGCCTTCAAAAATTTGTGTACCCGATGCGGGCTGGCGTTCGGTGCGGATAAAGAGAATATCGGGCTGCACCGGTTTGGCTATGCCCGGCAAATGCACCTCAAACGGAACGGTGATCACAACGCCAGCCTCTTTATCAGTAGCAAAGTTCCCCATAATGCGGGAAATAGCAGTTACTGTAAACTGATGGTCTTAAGAGGGAGCATTAGCCATATAAAGCACTCCTTCGATGATTTCATAGCGACGGCCGTCATCCGGCAAACGCACATAATCCTCATACGTCCACTGCCCCTGTTCCGGCCAGCGATGGGTTTGATCCGCCGGTGGTAAAAGTTGTGTCGCCTGGGTCATGGTTTCATGCTGCTCTCTTCCGGAGGGGAGGCTTTAGCCGAAACAAACGGCTAAAGCCTCCCCTCCGGCTGTTCATCGTGGGGATTGTAGTCAACGGCCGTGCCCCCTGTCAATTTACGGCGCAATCCCCCAAATAATCACCGTGCCATCGCTGCTGCCGGAGGCCAGCCATGCCCCATCGGGCGACCAGGCCAGGCTGTCCACCGACCCCACATGGCCGGAAAGCTGGCGCAGTTCACGGCCGTTGCGCGGATCAAACAAAAACAGTGTGCCATCATATCGGGCAGCCGCTATGGGGAATCCGGCCGGCGACCAGGCCACGCTCATAGCCAGATCATGCAAGTCTTGTTGCCACACTTCCTCATTGTCCCAGACGCGCACCAGGTTGTCATGGCTGCTCGTGGTTATCTCCCCCATGTCCGGCGACCAGGAGATACCGCTGACAATATCATCATGCCCGGCCAGTTCCCCAAACAGCGTAGGGTCATCACCAACGTCCTCATTAAGGTCCACCCACAGGCGCACGGCCGTGTCCTCCCCCGCCGTAGCCAGCATAGAGCCATTTGGTGACCAGACCAGATCAGTCACAGCTGCTTCGTCAAACACCTGCCAATCCGCCAGCACCGTCAGGTCAGTCGCATCCAAAATCCAGACATGGCCATCCCAATCCGCCACCGCCAGCCAGGGAGAGGGGGCATAGGGATGATAGGCCAGCGCACTAAAGCCGCCATAATCCGGGTCCACCCACTCATTCACCTGCCGCAATTCGGCCACATCCCAAATGCGCAAAAAACCATCGCCCCCGGCCGAGGCCAATAACGATCCATCGCTAGAAAAGGCGACGGCCGTAACGCCATACTCATGCGCTGTCAAATACTCCCATTCCTCTCCTGTCGCCGGCTGCCACAGGTGTACCAGGCCATCATCGCCACCGCTGGCTAACAACTGACCATCGGGCGACCAGGCCACACTGGACACACTGGCTGTATGGTCGTGAATTTCCTGCACAATCGAATCAGTAGAGGCATCCACCTGCATAATCGTGCCATCGGCCAGGAAGGTAATGATCTGGTTGGTGGCGGCCAGCCAGATCAGGCGGACGGCCGGGCTGAGGGGGCTGGGCAGGGCGCGGATCTGCCCACCGGTGGCGGCATCCCACAGCCGCACGGTGTTGTCACCGCCCGTTGTCAAAATCTGCGATTCGTCCGGCGACCAGGCGGCATCATACACGCCATATTCGTGCCCACCCAACACAAGCTGTTCCGTGCCGTCTGCGCCCCAGACACGGGCGGTGGAATCAAAACTGCTGGAAATGAGGCGGGCGCTGTCGGCCGACCAGGTGAGGTTAGCGATTTCGTCGGTGTGGCCGTTCAGTGGCGGGGCCGTTTCCGCCCGCGCTGCCACATCCCACAAACGGATGGTGGCCGGGTCGCCGTTATCGGCCGAAGCCAGCAGCGCCCCATCTGGCGACCAGGCCAGCCGGGTGACACTGCTTTCATGCCCCACCAGCTCACCCATTTTTTGCGTAGTCATGGGGTCGTACAACAAAATCGGGCCACCCCAGGTAGTGGCTGCCAGCAAACTGCCATCCGGCGACCAATCCAGAGCGATGAACTGGTCATTGCTCTGAATCTGGCGTTGTTGCTCGCCTGACTCCACATCCCACACGCGGATGGTGCCATCCCAACTGGCGGAGGCTACCTGACGGCCGTCCGGCGACCAGGACACGGCCGTGACCCGATCCGTATGCCCCTCTAACAACTGGATGGGGCTTAACGAGTGGGCGTCATAAATCCAGACGCCCACGCTGCTGCCCAGCGCCAGCCGGTTGCCGTCCCGGCTGAGAGCAGCGGCGTACAATGTGCCCCGGCCCAACCGTTGCAGAGCCACTATTTGGGTGACATTATCTGGCGTGGCGGCCGTTTTCACCCAGACGGTTGTAGGCGGCGGCGTAGTAAATGGGCGCGGAGTGACAGATTCCCTCGGTGGATTCCTGGTTATAGGGGGGATTCCTCCACCTTCAATGCGGGCAAACACCCTTTCCATTTCCCGGCTGATCCGGTTCGTGGCGGCAATGGCCAGGCCGCCGCAGACAAACAGCAGCAGGATGCCAGCCACCGCCCACACCCAAACGGGTACACGTCGTGAAGTGGTAGGCGCCTCTGGTGGGAGAGAGGGGGTCACGGCCGTTGGCTCCGCAATTGGCGCGGCAGAAATGGTCGGGGGGGTAGCCGCCGGTTGGGTGGGTGGCAGTTCAAACTCTTGCCCTTGCAGGGCAGAGGCCAGCGTGTCGGCCATTTCGCCTGCTTTGGCAAAACGGCCGTCTGCTTCTTTGGCGGTGGCGCGGGTGACGACGTATTCGCAGCCGGGCGGCAGGTCAGGGTTCACCTCCAGCACGCGGGGCATCGGTTCGGTGATCTGTTTCACCAGCATCATGGCCGGGGTGTCGGCGTCGTAAGGCTTTTTGCCGGTGAGCATTTCAAAGACGATGATACCCAGGGCGTAAATGTCGGTACGGCCGTCTAGCTCTTTACCCTGTATCTGTTCGGGACTCATATAAGCGGGGGTGCCCACCATGCCGCCTGTGGCCGTCAATGTGCCCCCCGCCTGTTTCAGCCGCACAATGCCAAAATCGGCCAGATACGCCTCGCCATATTGATCAAACAAGATGTTGCCCGGCTTCAAGTCGCGGTGAATGATCCCTTTGTCATGCGCCTGATCCAGCGCCGAACCGATGCGCCGCAAAATGTGGGCGGCTTCGCGGGCGGGCATTGGCCCCTGGGCAATGCGCTCGGCCAGCGAGCCGCCGCTCATCAGCCGCATCACCAGGTAGGGCTGGCCGTTTTCTTCACCAAAGTCGTAGACGGGCACAATGGCCGGGTGTTCCAGGGCGGCAATGGTTTCTGCCTCGCGCTCAAAACGGGCGCGGAATTGGGGGTCATCCAACAGCAGTTCACGGGGCAATACTTTGACGGCCACATCCCGCTTGAAGCGGGGATCATAGGCGCGGAAGACGGAGGCCATGCCGCCGCGCCCTAGCTGTTCTTTAATTTCGTATCGGCCAAAGGTGGGGGGAGTTGTCATGGGGGCATTGTAGCATGGGAGAGGGGAGATGGGGAGATTGAGTAATTGGGTAATTGATCGCCCCAATTACCCAATTACTTGATTACTTGATTACTTTAGCACAATTGGCAAATACAACGGCCGTCCCACCACTACGTCCAGCGGCAGCGAAACATTGTTGCTTTCGTCCGCTTCGGCGATGGCCTGGAGCGAATCTACCATCACATACACCTGCTGGTGGAGTGAGCCGGGAGGGAAGCCGGGGGGGATGGTGAAGGTGAGTACGGCCGTTTCTCCCACCGCCAACCCTTCAATCACCACCAACCCCTGGCTCTGAGTGATGGGAATGGAGTCGCTGAGAACGATGGCCGGGTGCAGGAAGATGTCCGTCTGAATGGGGCTGGTGAGGGGCACATTGCCCATGTTGGCAATGGTGACGGTGAAGCTGACCGGCTGCTCCGGCCGAATCCAGCCCGGCGTCAGCAGGTGCGGCGCGCCCATGACGGCCAGGTCAACGATGGACGTGTCGGTGATGACAATGGTGTGCGTGTCGGTGACGGTGTTGAAGCCGTGTGAAGCCATGACCAGCAGGTCGAACGTGCCGGTGAGGGGGAAGGTGAGGCTAATGGGCACGGCCGTGCCGTTGGTCATCGTCAGCGTGGGCGCGCCGTCCAGGTACCAGGTGTAGGTAATGGGGTCGGTGATAGCGGTGGGAGTGACGACGGCCGTGAAGGTATACGTTTCGCCGGTCAGCCCCAACGCCGGGCCAAAGATGGTGACGCCCGCCAGCAAGGGGCGCACGTCCGTCACCGTCAGCGATGCAGAGACGTTGTTCGTCTCGTCGCTTTCGGCGATATTTTCCAGCGAGTCCACCATGGCGTAGACGGTATGGGTGGGTGGCAATTCGGGGAAACCGAGCGGGGCGTTGATGGTGAGGGTGACACTTTCACCCACAGCCAGGGCGGGCACGGCCGTGAAGCCACTGCTCTCACTGATGGGGATACCGGTGGTGAGGACGATGGTGGGGTCTATGAACACGTCTACAAAAAACTGGCTGGTCACGTCGGCGTCGCCGCTGTTGGTAATGGTGACGGTGAAGGAGACAGGCAGCCCGGCGCCCACCGGCAGCGGCGTCAGCAACTGTGGCGGACCGATGACGGTCAGGTCGGGTTGGAGTTGTTCGATGTTGATGGCATGGACGGCCGTGACAGGATCGCCAAAGGGGTTCACGGCCGTGACCGTCAGTGTATACGTCCCGGTTATGGGCCAACTCAGGCTGACTACATCCATAACGCCATTCACGTTGGTGATGGGCGCGTGTCCATCAATCTGCCAGACGTAAGTGATGGGTGTGGTGGCGTAAAGGGGTACGGCCGTCGCGGTAAAGGTGTAATTGGTATTGGCGACGCCCACTGTGGGGCCATTGATGGAAACGGCATTAAGAGCGACATTGGCTTGCCCGCAGCTTTCGTCCCAACGCATGAATTCCAGCAGCAGATAGGTTTCAGATGCCGATAATTGGTAACCGGCCAGCCGGAAAAGGGCAAAACCAGACATCTGATAACGGGCATTGCTACCTGTCCCGACAAAATTGTTGTAAACAGGCAGGCGCAGCACCCGGCCGAGATCAATATGATCCTCCAGGGCTGTGCGCACGCCAATACTGTTAACCGCACCGGTATTGGCCATGACCCAATCACCTATGTGCATGAATGTGTCAGTAGGATCGTTGTAATCAATATAGCCATAAACCCCATGTGGGAAGGGAGGGTTGGGCGGCGACTGACCAGGGGCAACAGTCCAATAATCCCGGCTGTCGCCTGGCCAGGTCAGGCCGTGTTCCAGGGTGTCAGCGT
Source organism: Anaerolineae bacterium (assembly GCA_019637635.1). GTDB lineage: Bacteria > Chloroflexota > Anaerolineae > Promineifilales > Promineifilaceae > CAADGU01. The sequence continues at coordinate 21,951 of JAHBVI010000019.1, read as the reverse complement.
TTGCCAAAACATACTGATTCCAGCGCAGCCAGCTGAAACCGCCCGCCCCACTGCCATTTTGCACCAGGAACATGTCGCCTTCACCCACTATTTCTCCGTCCGGGGCAGAGCCAAGCAGCGGCACATTGGGCCGGTGGTTGATGTAGCTGCTATAGGGCGGCGCGGGATTAGGATAGAAGGCAGGATCTCCTGTTATGGATTCATAAAGCACCTGGGGGACCGAGCGTGCGCCTTCCTGAATGATGATAGGGAAGGCGGAGCAGCCGACGGTGGGGTCGGTGGTGGGTGGCGGCGTGGGCAGCGTTACCTGCCATAAGAAGGTGTCATAATAGGTATTATTAAGAACGCCGCTGCGGTAACGCGCCGTCAGCATACCACCATAAAACGGCGTACAGGTCTGCGGGGCTGGATTGGTATAGTCACAATCTGTATTAGTGGGTAGAGTGATGGTATAGGGAGGCGTGACGAACTGATTGTTACAGTTGCCTAAACCTGGCAGGCAGTTGCGCACACCGCCATCAGGGTCAGGTACGCCCGGCTGGCCAAAAACCAATGACCAGTCACCGGGGTGGATGGTATCCAGGGTGATGGTGATGGGAGAAGCACCTCCCTGATCGATGTCAAAAACGGTGAAGTTTACGTCAGAACCGGCATAATCTACGCTGAGGCTTGTCAGCGGTATGTCCAGAGGAAAATGATAATAGTTGTTAAGCAGCAGGTTGGTCACGGCCGTTACTTCTACCCCTTTGGCGCTGTGGCTGCCGGGGGAATTGAGGGCCAACAAGTTGCGGGCGTTGACCTCACCGGGAACTGTGGCCGTATAAATGGGTGGACCGGCCCAAATGTGGAAGCTGTTTTCAGATGCGCCATCCATAGCGGTGACGTTGAAGTAGAGATAGCGGTCTCCGGTATCCGGGTCTACCAGGATGTTAGGGGTTTCGGTAGTGAGATCAATTTCAAAATCCCCTGGTGAACCGGGGTCTGCAGGCACGAAGACGGGTTGATCGTAACTGGGTGATGCGCCGGGCGAAACCCAGCGCCGGTTGGTGCTGTGGTCGCCGGTATCGCGCACGCCGTCACCCACCTGCCCGGTGTAATGGGCCAGGTCTTGCCGGACGATGGCGCCATCTGGCTCTTGGGCAAAGTAAAGCAGTTCAAAGAGGGTGCGGGTGTTATACCCGGCATTGTAAGCCGGTGTTTCGGCACAATTGCCATTACCGGGCGGTGTACCCTGACCTCGATTTTCATCTACGCGCCAGAAGTAGTAGGGATTGATGTCTGCCAATGTCAGTGCATCGCTAATGACCAGTTGTAATTCGCCGGTATCCAGGACGCAGTTGTCGCGTTGGGTAGTGCTGCAACTGGCGGTTGTGGTCACCGGCAGCCCGGCAGCTATGGCGGCCTGGGTGCGGGTGATGGTGAACGGGCCGGGGTTATTGGCGTTGATGGAGTCGGGGTCGAAGATTTCCACGCGGACGATGTTGTGGGGGTAGCTGGCGGGGATGCGGATGCGGTAGTGGTAGGTGTAGGGGCCGGGCGCCCAGGGGCTGTTGAGTGGTGAGTAGGGATCGCCGAAGGCGGTGCAGGTGTTTTGCCCAAAAACGGCAAGGTTGTAGTAGCTGATGATGCCGGCCCCTTTGTGCAGGGATTGGTTGCCTTGACTGTACCAGTCGGTGATAAGGTAGGCGCCCTGGGGAATGGGATTGTTGTGAGGGGCAACGGCCGTATCCGCCCCCACCCCTTCAGCCAATGACAGCGTAAGCAGGGCGCGGGATACGGCCGTAGGCAGCAGCAGCCCCATCACCAGTGCCAACAACAAAATGCATACACGGTTTGACATGATAGTTCCTCCCCGGCAATTGGCAGGCAATTACCGCTACGGCTGGCCTGACGGCCGTGAACAACAGTTGAATACGCGGATAATGTTAAGCCATTATCCGGCCATTGTACAGACCCGAAGGGTTTTTGAAACCCTTCGGGTCTTCTCATTAGCGGCGAATGATGGGTAGATAGATAAACTCGTCCAGAGCGATGCCGTCGGGCAGGCCCAAACCGCCGCCAGTGCCGGGCCGCAAGGGGGCGTCATCGCGCACCAGGATACTGCGGCTCAGTTGGGCGCTGCCCTGGGTAACGGAGATGATATAAAGGCCCTGTTGGGTCGCGCCGCCGGTGACAATCTGGAAGGTGAGGTTGCCGCTGCCGTCGGTATTCACATCGCCGAGGGTGACGCCATTAGCCCGGACAACGGCCGTGCTGTTCGCCTGCCAATTGGTACCCTCGAATACAAAAATGCTGCCCGGCGCGCCGGCTGAAAAGTTCACGCTCAGGGTCGGCGGGCCGATAAAGTCATGCAGGAAAACATCGGCCACCTGATTGGTGTCATTGGCGACCAGGTTGGTGGCGTCTGAGGTGTAGGCAACGTAACGGCCGTTGGCCGCCAGCGCCGCCTCCCGGCTGCCCTGGTTGCCAATAATGCCCTGGGTGCTGATGCTGGCTAACAGCAGCGTGTTGGTGGTGCGGTCGCGCACGAACAGCTTACGCAAATCGGGGCTGGTGCCGGGGCTGAGGGAAGTGGCAAAAGAATCAAAAGCGACGTAGCGGCCGTCGGCGGAGACGGACGGGTCTTCGCTGGCGTTATTGCCCTGGGCGCCGTCGGTGGCAATGCTGATGATGTGGGTGCGCCCGGTGCCGGTGTTGCGCAAGAATACATCGGCGTAACCGTTGTTATCATTGCCCACCAGATTGGTGGCAAAGGAGACAAAAACGATGTGTTGGCCGCCGCTGGAAATATCCGGCAGCCAGCTTGTGCCATTGGCCTCGCCGCCGCCGTCGGTGATGCTGACGCGGCTGGTGATGCCGGTGGAGGTGTCGCGCAGGAAGATGTCGGCGGTGAAGTTGCCGTCGCCGGCTACCAGATTGCCGGCATCGGACGTGAAGACAATGCGCTGCCCATTGCCGTTGATGGCCGGGTTGCGGCTGAAATTATTGGCCTGCGCGCCATTGCTGTCTACGCTGATGCGTTCCATTATCAGCGCAACCCGATCCCATCGGAAAATGTCGTCCGCCTGATTGGTGTCGCCGCCGACCAGATTGCTGGCGCTGGAAGCAAAGACAACGTAACGGCCGTCGCCGGAAATGTCCGGGTCGCGGCTGTCGCCATTGGCTGTGCCATTCAGAACCACGCTCATCAAGCTGGTCTGCCCCGTCTGGCGGTCGTGGGCGAACACGTCGGCACGGCCGTTGGTGTCGCCGCTGACCAGGTTGGAGGCCAGCGAGTAAAAGGCAACCACACGGCCGTCGTCAGAAATGGCCGGGGAAAAGCTGGTGCCGTTGGCCTGCTCACCGCCGGTGCGGATGCTGACGCGCTGGGTGGTATTGGCGACGCGGTCATACACGAAGATGTCACGCACGCCGTTGGTATCGCCGCTGACCAGGTTGGCGGCATCAGAACTAAAGGCAATGTAACGGCCGTCGGCGGAGACTGCCGGACGAGAACTGGCGGCGTTACCCTGCCCGCCGCCGCTGCTGACGCTGGCGCGAATGGTGGGGCCGTGGGCTTCAACGGCGTCTGGGGTGGCGCGCACGGCCGTGCCCGGCGCCAATGCCACCAATAACAGACAAAACAAGATGGTTAATACAATCAAAATGCGCATATAGATGTTCCTCCTTCAGTTGAACATGCCCGCATTGTACCATCCTCTGCCGCCGTTTACTGAGCCGTTTACTGTGTGGCTGATGGACTATTGGGGTACGGCCGTCGGAGCGGTTAAAACCGCGTCTACAGAAAGCCAAGTCGGCCTTCGCCGACTATTGCCAGACCGTGCAGGTGGCCTTCGCCTGGCGTAGCCGCGAATTATTCGCCGGGTTTGCGTAACCAATTACTTGCGTAACCGATTACCTTTTATTATCTGTGCCGGCCTGCTCTTCATCCTCCGGCGTCCATAGCTGCGGCCTGGATGGTTTTGCCGGGGATGGCAACCAATAGCGATGATATAACCGGCGAACAGGCACGGCCATGAGCAGCAGCAGCAACAGCCACGGCGTCCAGGTGATCAGGCGGTAAAGAGTGAAGTCGGCCACCGATTGGGATGTTTGGGTGAGGCGCAAGGTGGCTAATTGGGCCGTATCACCGGGATTCCAGGCGGCGGGTGTGGGCAGCGGCGGTGGGCTGACGGTGGGCTGGGGCGTGGGCGTGGGAATGAAGGGATTGAGCGTCAGGTCTACGGTGGAAAAAGCCGCCCGATCCGCCAGATAGTGCAGCCGACCTTGAATGACGGCGATTTCTTCTTCCACCTGTTTTAGCTCTTCATTGATGCGCAGGGCTTCTTCAATGGTGGTGGCCTGGGCCAAAAAAGCGCGCAGCCGGTCACGGGTGGCGAGCAGATTGTCCAGGCGGGATTGTAAATCCACATATTGATCGGTGACGTCCTCCCCAGAGGCGGCTTCGTTGGTGACGGTACCCAGGGCGCGGAAAGCGCGTAGGGCGTCTTCAAAACGCAGCACTGGCACGGCCAGGCGCATGGTGGCAAAACGGTACGCGCCATCATCCCATACCTGTTGGCTAATAATGTAGCCGCCAAGCTGCACGGCCGTGTCTGTGGCCTGGTTTACGGCCGTGTCCGTGTCCTCCACGGTGATGTGCATGTGGCCGTTTTTGATAATGAGGCGCTGTTGTTGGGCGGTCTGGTGGACGGCCGTGCCAATGGGTTGTGGTGGAGCCGCCGTGTCACCTTCGGCCATAACAACGGTTTCCACCACCACATGGGTAACTTCCACCATGACTCCTTCTAACTCGACTGTTTCCACCACAGTTTCGGTGACTACGCGCGTTACTTCTACAACTTGTGCCTGTGGCCCTTCGGCCGCGCCACAGGCGATCAGAATGAGAATCAGGCAGGCCAGCAGAAACACCGGCCCGATCAGGCGTTTGGCGTTCATCATATCTTCTCCTTTTGTCAGGAATTTATTTTGGATTGCACTACTGTACCCGGGTTGATGACAGTGAAACGTACATTGTCACCAAATTGTTCCCGAACTGATCCCAGCAATTGGGTAATTGGGTAATTCAGGTCGCCAGTTCCAATCACGCAATTACTCAATTACCTGTGAGTTCTTGCCAGCCCGTAATTCTCACTACAATCGCCGGGCGATGAAGGAATCACGGATGGTTGCCACACAATTACAGAAACGGGACCCGCTGGCGTGGTCGGTTTTGCTGCGGGAACGGTTGGGTGAGGGGGATGTGGTGGTCACGGCCGTGTCCAGCAAACCACTGCGTTTTCCCTCCCGTCACGGCCGTGTTAGCCGCTACCTGTTGGCGCTGGAAAGCCACTCCGATCCCATTACCGTCATTGGCAAACGCACCACACCGCTGGAAGTGCAGTTTTACCAACACCTGGCCCCCAAACTGCCGCGCCTGACGCCCCCCTGTTACTTTATTCATCCACCGGATGACACCGAAATTGGCTGGCTGGTGCTGGCCGACGTGCCCAACGACATTTCACCGGAGCGATGGGGACTGGAAGATGTGGAAAGCATCATCACCCGGCTGGCCGATTACCATTCCACGTTTTGGAACCAGGAAGAAACGCTGGAACGGGCGGGCCTGCCCCACTTCTTGGGCGGCGCGCCGTACACCTGGGACGAACTGCGCCAGGAGCAGGCCATCTATTTTGACCAGGGGCCAGCGGCCATGCTTTCTGACCATGCCCTGCAACATGCCGGGCAACTGGCGCCGCTGCTGCTGAAAGCGGCCAATGGGGTGGCGGTGATGCGGGCGCTGGGCGGCTGGCCCGGCATATTGGGGGAAAGCCATCTGGCGGCGGCGACCGATTTGCTGGACGACCCGGCGCCCATGCTGGAACCACTGCGCCGGCTGCCACCCACACTGTTGCACGGCGCGCCCCACTCCTACCACTGGCAGTTGTCGCTGTTTGACGACGTGTATTTGCTGGACTGGCAAAAGGCGGCCATTGGGCCGGGGATTTGTGATCTGGTCAATTTTCTGGAGCAGTTTGAACTGCTCTATGCAGATGGGGATCGCTGCAACATGGGGGTACGGCCGTTTTGGCCGCTATCTGAAGAGACGATGGTAGACAGCTACCTGATTGGAATGCGGGCACGGCTGGGGCCAACGTTCCAGGGGCGGGCGGTGCGGCAGGCCATGTCGGCGGCGCGCTGTTTGTATGTGCTGGTGAACTGGTTTGCCCTCTTTGCCGAATGGTTTGCGGAGATGCCCAATCCTTACGTCTGGCAAAAAATCAATACGCTGCCGGAAGATGAACTCATCGGCAGCGCCCACGAACCGATTGCCCGGGTACGGCCGTATCTACAGGGGGTGTACGGCCGTTTTCTACAAGCCTACCGCTCGTTGTAAAGCATGAAATTCCGTCAGGCGGTGGTGGAATTTCATGCTTTTCATTTCTTGCGACGCCGCTTCATCAGGTTTTGAAATCCGGCGAGTAACGACTCTGGCCCATCAATACGCTTTTGCCATTGTTGGAGTTCCGGGTTGCCCTTATCCACGCGCCGCCACATATCCAGCCAGTTGCGGGCGACTTCAGGCCGGTTATCGGCCAGGGCAATTTCCATTTCGGCGCGGGCCAAAGCCATGAATTCACTGATGTGCAATTTTTGTCGCCGCAAGAGCGGGTCTAACAAATCCTTCGCTTCTTCAATCCGACCCTCACGCGCCAGCATAACAGCCAGGTTGGCGCTGGCAAAGAAATAATCAGGGAAACGGGTATGGGTCTCTTCAACCAATGCCTGCGCTTCCTGGGGGCGCCCCTGCTGTTCATAGGCAGCGGCTAACTGGTTGTAGGCGCTGCGAAAATCAGGGGCGGCAGCGATGATTTCGTGCAGCAATGTTTCGGCCGCCTCTGGTTCCCCGCGCAAGAGTAAGTCGTAGGCGGTTTCGTGTTTATCCAGAATCTTTGGGGGAATGCCCACAACTTCTTCTGGTTCGCCGGTAATCTCAAAGCCCATCATAAATAGCTCCCGCTGCTGCCCTTGAAGCCACATAAAAACATGCCTGTTCTCCGGCAGCAGTTCCGGGTGATTTTGGCTAATGTACTGTATGGCTTCCATGCGCAGGTCGTCAGCGCCGTGCTGGCTTTGCCCAAAGTCATACAGGATTTGCAGCAGTTCCGGGGTTTGGGCCATGCGAATGAAGTTCAAGACAAATTCACGGGCAGCCCGGTCGCCGCGTTCCAGGATGTGGGGGAAGAGTTGGGGCAGGTACGGCCGTTCCGCCAACAACCTGTGCATTGCCTGTACTATCTCATTATTATTCAAACGGGTGGCATGGCCCAAATGCTTTGCCAGGAGTTGCCCAAAATCCTGGGGAAACCAATAGCCAAAGGGCCAATACCAGGGTACATTCCGTTCCTCTATCGGTCGTCGTTTCTCTACCAGACATGCCTGAGCCATGTCAAAGCCAGGGAACTGCTTGACGGCCTGCCGCCACAACGACCAGGCGCTTTTTTCATCCCCCAGTCGGTAAGCGGCTGTGGCCGCCAGATGCAAAAGCAGCGGATTATCCTTCACGCCGTTGGCTTTGGTCCGTTCATAGGCGGCCCACACATTGGCATCGTCGCCCAGGTAAGAGAAGGCTTCGGCCTGTTTGGTCGCCAGATCGGGGTTGTCGCTGGTGACTTGCTGTAACCGCGACGCATAAACCCGCGCCTGGTCGAATTGGGCTGTTAAAAAGCAGAAACGTACCAGATTGCCCAGGGCATGGAAATTATCCGGGTCCTGGTCAATCACCTTTTGGGCTGTGGCAATGGCCTGCACCACATTCCCTTCGGTGAAGTAGGCCAGACTCAGGTTGTTGAGGACGGGCTTTACGTCTGGCATTTTTGCCAGAAACGTGTTGGCGGCGTGTATAGCTTCCGCCGCGCGCCCTGACTCGGTCAGGAAACGAACCCGGTCATGGAGTACCCTGAGTTCCATTTTTTCCGCTGGCGTATACGGACTGTCGCCCATTGTTTCTTCAATTTCCTGCCACAGGACGGGTTCAATGGTTTCCTTAAAGGCGGTGATTTTATTGATGTGTTGGTAATGGGGATGGCGGGTTATCAATTCCTGGGCGTATTGCCAGGCAATGGCCCCGTAATTTAAGTGCGTGTGGGCAAAGATCAGATTATTCAACGTCTCGGCCCGATCCTGACCGCGTTCCAGCGGCAGCAATTGCTCCGCCGTCAGGACATATAGCTGCCAATCCTGTGTCTCATGAGTCACTTCGAGCAAGGCATACAGCACGGGGACGCTGCGTGGATATTGGCGAGAGAGTTTGAGCAACCGGTCTTGAGCCACCTCCGCCTCGCCGTTTTCAAACAGTTCCATGGCGGCAGCCACTTCGCGCATGGCGCTGGGGACTGGCCGTTTTCGGGCTGGTTGGGCTTTTTTTTGTTTCCTGCGTTTCGACATAATCCTACTCTGAAGCTGGCGCCAGCCACCAGCCACTAACCCTCGTTTTTTATTAAAGCTGGCAGTAGGCGTTCAGTCCCTCAGGAGACCTGACAGGTTTTTGGCCTGCAAAGTTTCAAGTCGAACTGATAAAAAAACCTGTCAGGTCTGAACGGTTACAGCCGGTCAAAGGCGGCGCGGGCTTCGGCCAACGCTGCTTCGTTTTTCCACAGGCCGAATAGTTCAAACCGGCCCACGCCATACGGCTGCCCGTTCAGCGAAGAGAGGCGATTATAATGGATTTTGGCGGGCGACAGGTAATACTCTTCGGCGAAGGCAGCCAGTTCGTCCCGCATTTGCTTTTCGATGAAGCGGACTTCAAACGGCCGTAATATCATGCCATCTGCCCGGCAGGTCGGCCCCTTTTCGCAGGTGCAATTGCGCAAAATTCCCCCTTCTTCCGGGATCAGTTCCCAGACGCGGGTGGCAATTTCTCGGTCTCGTTTGCCCAGCAGGTAAGCGGCCATCGCGTTTTGATGCAATATCACTTCCATGCGCACCGGCTTGGGCGTACCCTTAGGCGGCAGCGGTTTGGGCGCCGGTTTTGTTTTGGGCGTTGTTTTGGCCGGTGGGGTTTTGCCTTTGGGGGGAGCGGGCGGGGATGGCGGGGGCTTGGCGACCGGGGGTGGGGGGGCAGGCGTGGCTGCGGCGGGTACGGTCAGGTCGGCGGGACGGCCGTCGTTGGCATGGCACAATTCCCGGTGCGCCTGGCAGGTGTGGCGGCCACAGGTAGGGCAGGTCATCTGGCTGTGGCGGCACAACGGCTGGCGGCAAACGGCGCATTCATCTACTTCGTGGGCGCAGTCGCCGCAGAAGACTCGTTTACAATCAATACAGGCGGGGGCCAGGCATTCCTCGTGGGTCAGGTGCCCATTGTGGCACAGGTACAGCCGGTGGCCGGGCTGCCCGCACACCTGGCAGTGCAGCGGTTCTAGCTGGCGCAGCAGCGGGTCATAGACGGCATAAACGCTGATGCGGGTACTGCGGTTGGCAATCTCTACCGGCTGGATGATCTTGGGCTGCTGGACGACCAGCAAGTTGAGCAGGGTCAGGTTGATCTGCACCCGGTACCGTTCGGCCAGGTCAGCCAGTTTGTGGCGGCGTTCGGTTTGCACGGCCGTTAATTTATCCTGCAAACCGGGCTGGCGGTCGGCGGAAGCGGTTTGCAGGCGGGCGCGTAAATCTTTTTCCAGGGAATTGTAATAATCGGTCAGGCGGGCTTCGTCGAGCAGGTGGAAGCGGGAGACGCGCTTTTGCAGCGCGGCCAGGTCTGCCTGCATTTCCTGTAAGACGGCCGTTTGCGCCCGCTCTAACAATGCCTGCAAGGTGGGTTCGGCCAGCGGCGCTTTCAGGGGTGGGCCGCCTTTGGGCTGCCAGCGCAGGGGAGCGGCGGGCAGGGAGGCCAGGGTGACGTCAGGGGCGACGGCCGTGGCCCGGCTCTCAATTAACCCGGCATTGGCTACCCGGCTGCCGGTGTGCGCGTCCATCAAAACGGAGACCAATCGCTCCTGCTTCTCGTCGCTGAGAATGGCGGCTTTGAAGTTGAAGCGAATGTAGGTGTGGCTTACGCGGCTGCTGGTGGCGCGTTTTTGCGGTTGGGCACGGCCGTTCAAAACCACCCAGCTTTTGACGGCCAGTTCATCAATGCCACTTTTGTCCAGGCGCAGGTCGTTGATATAGAGGCGGGTGGAGGCGGTACGGCCGTGTGCTTCCTGCACCATCTGTTCCACTAACGGGTGGTTGTAGCCCAGGTGAATGGCCTCTTCCCGTTCCGTTTCGGCAAAGGCAAACTGCAAATAGGCGGGGATGCGCCAGCGCCGGGCCACCGCCTCCGGCAGCAGCACCTCATACACGCCATAAGCCGGCGGCTCGATCAGCCCACCGGCCTCCTGCACATAATCCAAAACAAACTGCTCTAAATCGCTCATGTAAGTGGCTGTCCAGACCTGACAGGTTTTTCAAACCTGTCAGGTCTCCAGAGGCATCACGCCGCAAAATCCTCGCCAAACAGCGTTTCGTCAAAGGCTTGGACGCGGCGCATGGTCTCGCGGGCCGCCAACAGACGGTCGCCCAGTTCATTCATGCTGGTTTCCAGGGCGATCTGGTCGGCGCTGTTTAGCCACACTTCCAGCAGCATCTCTTCAAAATCCTGCTCCTGCGTCAGGTAGCCCAGAATCATTTCCATTTCGCCAATCACCAGTTCAAACATGTTCAGCTTGCGGTCGAGGATGTGCAGCAGGTAATCTTCAATGGTGCCCTCGGCCGAGAGGTTGAAAATTTCCACCTGCTTCGTCTGCCCCACGCGGTGAATACGGCCGACGCGCTGCTCGATGCGCTGCGGGTTCCAGGGCAGGTCAAAGTTGACCATCAGGTGGCAAAATTGCAAATTGCGCCCTTCCCCGGCGGCTTCGGTGGAGAGCAGCACCCGCCCCTCGTTTTCAAAGCGGCGAATGGCTTCGTCTTTTTGGGCGGTGGTGAGGCCGCCATGATAGGGGATGAAGGCAATGTCCTCGGCCGTGAGCCGTTCGGCCAATGCGTCCAGGGTGGCCTGGAAGTGGGTGAAAATGAGTACTTTGTCTTGCCGGGCCGAATGGAGAATCTTGAGCAGGGCGTCCGCTTTAGCCCAGTCGCTCATGGCCACCGCGTCATCGGCCAGGGAGAGCAGCCGGCTTTTATGGCTCTTCCAGGCGGGCTGCGCGGCCAGTTTGTGCAGGGTGCGGGCGACGGCCATGGCGCTGCTGCCAATCTCGCGCTGCAAAATGCCCAGTGTCAATTTGCGCGCACCGCTGTCCCGCCCCTCTGCCAACACCTGGCGCACAAAACTGCTGACATCTTGATACAGCTTTTGCTCCGACGGCGAGAGGGCCAGGCGGACGGTGTGCGCCCGGCGCGGGGGCAATTTCACGTTCACCTGCCCCCGGCTGTGGCGAATCATCACGTCGGCCATCAATTCCCGCAGCAGGCCCCGATTTTTGGGTGAGTGGGGATCGCCCTTGACCACAAATTGGCGGCGAAATTCTTGCGGTGTTTTGAGCTGCCCCGGCTTGAGAATGGTGATCAGATTATACAACTCTTCCAGCCGGTTCTCTACCGGGGTGGCGGTGAGCATGAGGATGAACCGCTTTTGCAGGTCGTTGACAAATTTCCAGGTGACGCTGCTGCGGTTTTTCAGATGGTGGGCTTCGTCTATGACCACCAGGTCGTAGGTGAGGTTGGTGATGATTTCCCGCGTTCCCGTCAGGCGGGCGGCGGCAATGGAGGCAATGACGTAGGGGAATCTGGCCCAGGCTTCTTCACCGGCGGCGCGAAACACGTCGTCGCTGTTGGTCACAAAATCGTCCAGGCCAAATTTCTGCGCCAGTTCTTCGCGCCACTGCTGCACCAGGCCGGGCGGGGTCAGGATGAGGATGCGTTCGGCCATCTGGCGCAGGCGGTACTCTTTGATGACCAGGCCGGCCTCAATTGTTTTGCCCAGGCCGACTTCATCACACAACATGCCGCGCCCGCGAAAACGGCGCAGGGCGGCCTGGGCGGCTTTAATCTGGTAGGGGAAGGGGTTGAAGTGCAGACTGTCCAGGCAGATAAGTTCGTCGAAGCCGCCGATGAGCAGCATGTGGGCGGCGGCCAATTGTAAGCGGTACGCCTGGGGGGTGAGGAATTGTTGGTGGGCTACGGCCGTGAGTACCCCCTCCGCGCCGGGTTGCAGTTGCACAAGGGGATGACTGCTGATTGTCATGGGGGCGTATTATACCGGCAAGGACGTTAGCGTGACAGATGGCTGCTTTTACTCGTCCGGCTGCCATTCCAGCGACATGTTTTGCCGCTGGCCGCAGGTGGTACACATGGCATACACCACTCTGCCTTTTGAGCGAGCTTTATAACGAATTCCCCCCATCTCCCACACCGACCGGGCTGTCCCGCAGGTGGGGCAGCGCAGCAGCCACCTTTGCGACTCTGCCTGAATGTCGGCGACCCATTTATCGGGTAATAACGTTGTCACCAATTTTTGGATGAAGGTCATGTCATAGTTTAATCGGTTTGGCGAGGAGTTCGACCAGGAGTTTGATGGAGTTTTCCACGTCGTCGGCGTGGACGGTTTCGCTTTGGGAGTGGACGTAGCGGCAGGGGATGGAGATGCAGCCGGCGGCCGCGCCGCCATTGGCTATCTGAATGGAGCGGGCGTCGGTGGAGCCGCCGGTTAATACTTCGAGCTGGTAGGGAATGGACGCTTCGCTGGCCCGTTTTTTCATTAGCTGCACCAGCCCGTGGTGGGCGATCATGCCCGCGTCTTTGACTTTAATAGCGGTACCTTTGCCCAGACTGACGGCCATAGGAATGGCTTCGGGCACATCACCGGTTAAGGTCACGTCCAGAGCAATTCCCACGTCCGGATCCAGGTGGTTGGCAGCCGCTTCCGCGCCGCGTGTACCAATTTCTTCCTGTACGCTGAACACAAAATAGACATCGTGCGGCGTTTGTTTGAGCCGTTTCAGGGCTTCAATAGCCACCACACAGCCGATGCGGTCATCCATGCTTTTGGCGCTGAGCATTTTGCCGTTGGCCACAAATTCGCGGTGGAAACCGGCGGCGGCGCCGACCTGCACGGGGCAATCATCACGGCCGTTGGCGCCTACGTCAATGAAATGTTTGTCCAGGCCGTAAATTTTGCTGCGGTCGGTGATACGGTCGCTGTGGATAACTCCGATACGGCCGTCGGCAAACTGCACCCGCCCACCTAACAACGTATGGGCATAAACGCCGCCGATGTTGGTAAAACGGCAAAACCCTTCTTCGGTGATGTGGGTGATCATGACGCCGATTTCGTCCATGTGCGCCGCCACCATCACCTTCAGGCCACTGCCGTCTCCTTTTTTGCGGGCGATCAGGTTGCCCAGGGCATCCACCGAAATCTCGTCGGCATATTTCTCGATTTCCGGCCGGATGAGGGCGCGCATCTGGTCTTCAAAGCCGGAAGGGCCATAGGCTTCTACGAGTTTTTTGATCAGGTCGTTCATACTCTTACCTTAAAAGTAATTGGGTAATTGCGTAATTACCCAATTACCTAATTACGTTTCACAATTTCCGTTGTTAAACCTTGCAGTGTTAATTGCGCCAGTTTCACCATATGGGCGTAATCGTCCAGGTTAATCATCATGGTGGGGGTATGGGCGTAACGGCCGGGCACGGCGATGGTGGCGGCGGGAATAGGACGGCGGGCGCGCTGGATGGCGCCGGTATTGGTGCCGCCGCCGCCGGGCTGCCGAATCTGGTAAGGGATGTTGTGGGTCACGGCCGTTTGCAGAATGTGGCGTACCAGGCGCGGGTCTTGCACGGTGACGGAATCCATCACATAAATAGAAGGCCCTTTGCCCAAGGCCACGTTGGGGCTGACGTCGTTTTTATTGGGCAGGTCAAAGGCCGGGGTACATTCCAGCACCAGAGCCACGTCGGGGTCAATGCCATAGGCGGCAGCCTGCGCTCCGCGTAAACCTACCTCTTCCTGCACGGTGAAAGCGGCGACCAGGTCAAAGGGATACGGCCGTGCCCGCAGCAGTTCCACCAGCGCCGCACAGCCCGCCCGGTTATCGAACGCTTTGGCTACGGCCGTTGTGCCCAACTCCTCATAGCTGGTGACAAAAGCGGCCCGGTCGCCCAGCTTCACTTTGCCTTTGGCCGCGTCTTCATTCTTGGCGCCAATGTCAATGCGCATGGCGTCCACTTTCACCACCGTATTGCGCTGCGCCGGGGTAGACAGATGCACCGGCCGGCCGCCAATCACCCCCATCACCTTTTCCGACCCCACCTGCACCACCTTGCCCAACAGGGTGCGGTCGTCAAAACCACCCACCGTGTCAAATTTCAGGGTGCCGTTGCTATCAAAGCCCGTCACCATCAGCCCCACTTCGTCCATGTGGGCATCTACCATCACTCGCAGAGGCGACGCGCCGGTCCCCTTTTTCAGGGCGATCAGGCTGCCCATCGTGTCCACGTGCCATTCATCCACGTGGTCGGCAATCAGGTCACGAATAATCCGGCGAATCTCTTTTTCCTCGCCGGAAACGCCTACGGCTTCGGTCAGATTTTTGAGTAATTCGTTCATTGTCGTTATCCGTATCCCGTAAGCCGTAATCCATAGCCCGTCAATCGGTTCACGGATTACGGTTCACGGATTACGATTTACTTTCCTTTTCCTCTTCCATCATCCCCTTCGCCAGTTTGCCTAAAAATTCTTCGTCTAGCCCGACGATAAATTCGGCCAACAGACGGCCGGCGCGTTCAATATCTTTGATCGCCACTGACTCCACCATGGTGTGCATATAGCGCAGGGGGATGGCGACGATGGCGGTGGGAATACCGGCGCGGGCAATTTGCAGGCCGTGGGCGTCGGTGCCGCTGGCGCGCTGGTGGGTTTCCACGTTGATGTTGAGTTCCAACTCTTCGGCCGTTGCTTTCAGGGCGTTAAACATGCCGGTATGCACGTTTGGCCCCAGGTCGAGCGCCGGCCCGCCGCCTAATTCGTGGGTAACGTGTTCGTTTGCGCCTGGGCCTTTGCCAAAGGTGACGTCAATGGCAATGGCCGCGTCTGGCTGCAAAGCAAAGGCGGTGGTGTAGGCGCCCAGCAGCCGGGTTTCTTCCTGGGCGGTAGCCACGACGATGACTTCCCAGGCGTGTTGGCGCAGCTGCAATTGTTCCAGGCAAACGGTGACGGCCGCTACCGAGGCGCGATTGTCCAGCGATTTACCGGCCACTCGTTTGTTCATCAGCTTGAGCAGCGGCTGGCGAAAGCTGATGAAGTCGCCAATAGCAATCTGGCTGTTGACCGTTTCGATGGGCAGCCCCACATCTACCAGCAGGTCTTCAAAATCAAACGGTTTGTCTTGTTTGTCTTCGGGCAACAGGCGGGCGGGCAGGCAGCCGACGACGCCAGTGAGGTTTTTACGGCCGTGAACGACCACCAACTGCCCAAACACCTGCCGCGTATCCACACCGCCAATGGGCGTGACGCGCAAAAAGCCATTGCCCTTGTGTTCTTCCACATCCCGCACCATCAAGGCGATCTCGTCCATGTGGGCGGCTAAGAGAATGCGGCGGGGCGGGGTACGGCCGTTTTTCGTGGCCTGTTTGGTGGCGATCAGGCTGCCCACCCGGTCCCTGGTGATGGTATCCACATACGGCTGCCATAATTCCTCAATCACGGCAGCAATCTGATCTTCATAACCAGAGGGGCCAGGCGTCTCCGTCAGGGTTTTGAGCAGTTTATGAATGTCCATACTCTTTTTTATCACGTTTTCCTGTTTTGCTCCAACGTCGTCAAGGGTAGCTGTTCAATCTTGAAGATTGAACCAATCTGTGCCCGGTTTCTACGGAGAAGGCGGCGTGCTTTCTGGCGTTGTTTCGGGCGTGGCCGTTTCGGTCGGCGTCTCCGTTGGCGTTTCGGTGACGGTAGGTGTAAAGGTTGGGGTAGCCGTCAATGTGGCCGTGGCAGTTTCCGTTGGGGTTTCGGTCGGTGTGCTGGTCGGCGTCTCGGTGGGTGTTTCCGTCGCCGTGGCGGTAGCTGTGAGCGTGGCGAAGGCAGTAGGGGTGGTGAATTGGGTGGGCGTCGGTGGTAAGGTAGACGTAGCCACCAGCGGCGTAGGCGAAAGGAACGTAGTGGGCACGGCCGTGAGTGTCCCTGGCAATGGCGCAGTGGTAGCCGCGCCGGTTACTGTTGGCGTCAGCGTCACTTCTGTGGGGGTGGGCGTAGCCACACCTTCACCCGGCGCTAACAACAAGGCGGCAATCCCGGCACAATAACACGGAATGGTTAACAAAATAATACCAATCAACAAGGTATAGGTGCGACGTCGCGAGTCCATTGGGCGGGATGATAATGGACATTATGGTAATTGACAAACGGCCGTTAGCACTATCCTGGTACTAATTGCGACGGCTATGCCCGCATGTTATAATCGGAGGCATCTTTATTTATGGTAAACTCTTGATGAAATGCAACTCCTGGCAGTTAGTTGTAAGGAGCAGTCTATCACACAATGGGGTTGTTGCGCGGCATAAGCCACAAGACAGGAAATAAACTATGCCGGTTGAGCTTTGGGGAGCAAGTGAGACAATAGCGGTCGGACTGCCAGATCGTTTGTGGGGCTATCTCCTTTTATCAGCTTACATCGTTATCAGCGGGTTATTGCTCGGCCGGTACCGGGCTGATTTGCGAACACTGAACAGCCATAACTGGCGCTGGCTGATTGGCATGAGCGTCGCCGCTTTTGCCGCCAGCCAGTTCTTAGCCTACCCGGTTGTGCGTACCCCCGATGGGCCGGCAGCATATGTAGCTTTGTTAACGGCCGTACCCACCCTTCTCGCCGCCGCCATTTTGCCGCCCATCGCCGCCCTGTGGGTGGGCGCCGCCGCCGGTCTGGGCCAGGCATTGGGCGAAAGCCACCAGCTATTCGCCATCTTTCATTACGCTTTTGTGACCATGTTCACGGCCGTGCTGATGCAGCAAAATTACATGGGGCGGCTCTATCGCTGGCTGCGCCAACCGGTCATCGCCGGGGTATTGAGCGGTCTGCTGCTGGCCGTGTTAGCCGGCGTGGGCGCCTTTGCCGCCGGGCCGGCTACCGGCCTGGTAGCCTTAGACGTGGCCCTGGTGGTGGCCGCCGCCAGCCTGTGGCCGCGCCTGCTAGAGGGTCTGGTGGGCGGGGCGGTGGCCATGTTTGTGCTGCTGGCGCTGCCAGACCTGAAACCGTCACGGCCGTTGGTCCCTTCCCCCACCCAGCGCAGTTTACAAAGGCGGCTTACCCTCAACTACATCGCCTTCACGGCCATCTTGCTCAGCCTGACGCTGCTCGTTTTGACCAGCGTAGCCATCACCATTTCCACCAGACTGATTGCCCACAACATCGCCGAAACGTTACAAGTTATCCCGCTAGACAATCCCCTGCCCCCATCGCCTGAACGCAGCGACCCGAACAAAAAACAGTATCATTTTGCCCGGTATGATAATGCCGCCTGGTCAGCAGACGCCGCCGGGTTAACGGCGTTGTGGCTGGTGCAACCGGCCAACGGCGCCGCCTATTGGGGCTGGAGCGATAGTTCCGATATTCCTTTTACCAGAGAGTTGGTTGTGGTGGCTTCCCCAGGAGAGGCAGCAGAAGTAGTGGTAGGCAGTGTGCCGTACACGGCCGTGTTGGAACAGGCCTGGGGCATTGGCTGGCCTTTACTCCTGGTGATGCTGGCCGCCGCCGGCCTGTTTTATGCCCATGTGCTGGTCATTGGCCGCGACATTACCACGCCACTGGATGAAATGGTAGCCGCTTCCAAAACCATTGCCGCCGGCGGCAACTGGACGCCCGCCTCCTACTTGCAGCGAGATGACGAGATTGGGCAGTTGCAGCGCGCCTTCGCCCAAATGCAGCGTTCTATGCGCAAACGATTAAATGAACTGTCACTGCTGTTGGGCGTCAGCCATGACGTGGCTACCAGCATTGATATTCACGAGGGCATCCCCGCCATTTTGCGGGGGGCGCTGCGCGGCACGGGCGCGGTGGGCGCGCGCGCCGTAGTGCCCAATCCTGGCGGCGGCAACCCGATGACGTTTGGTGAAGGCCCCGCTGCCGAGCAGATGGCCGTGTTAGACCGGCTGATTATGACCCGGCTGCGCCATGCGTCTGAACTGATGTTGGTCACACCCGACGAGATCAGAAACGCCCTGGAACTGCCGGAGACGGCCGAATTACCCGTTCCGGCTTTGCTGGCCATCCCTCTGCGTTCCCATGACCGGTTCCAGGGCATCCTCTGGTTGGGATTCCGCCAGACGCACAGCTTTGACCTGACCGAACGCAATCTGCTGTCTACACTTTCCACCCAGGGCGCGGTACTGGTGGAAAATGCCCGCCTCTATGCCACCGCCGAAAGTGGCCGCCGCCGTCTGGCGGCCGTCCTGGCCAGCACTTCTGACGCCGTTATCGTCACTGACCAGACGGAACGGGTGCTGCTGATCAACCCGGCCACCGAACGCATCTTTGGCTTTACGGTTGATGCCGTGCGCAACCGCCCGGTAGCCGACGTCATTCCCATTCCGGCGCTGGTGCAGGCGTTGATGGGGCAAGATGAACGGCCGCAAAATCTGGAAATCAGCACCAGTGACGGCAAAATTTATAACGCCATTGCCTCCACCATTTTCAGCCACGAGGGGCAGGTTTTTGGGCGGGTGGCCGTGCTGCGAGACATTACCAATCTTAAAGAAATTGACAAAATGAAGTCAGACTTCGTGGCTACGGTCAGCCATGACCTGCGCAGCCCGCTCACGTTCATCCGGGGCTACACCTCGATGCTGGCGTTGGCCGGTGAGCTAAACGACAAGCAGCATGAGTACGTCAGCAAAATTCTGGGCGGCATTGACCAGATGGCCAAGATGGTGGAAGACTTGCTGGACATTGCCCGTATCGAGGGGGGGATGGAGTTAGAGCAAGAGGTGATTGAGATACGGCCGTTGCTGGCCGACATTGCGGCGGAATACTGGCAGCACGCGCACCTGGCCGGTATTCAGATTAAAGTGGACGTCACGGACGACGTTTCCGCCGTTGTCGGCGACCTCTCTCTCATTCGCCAGGCCGTGGCCAATCTGATCGGCAATGGCGTCAAATACGCCCCCAACAGCGGCCCTCTCTTTTTACAAGCTCATCAGGCCAACGGCGAAGTCATCATCAGTGTTAAAGACAATGGCCCCGGCATTGCCAAAGAAGACCAGGCCCACCTGTTTGAAAAATTTTATCGCGTCAAAGCCAGGGGGACAGAAAAAGTCAAAGGGTCTGGTCTGGGTTTAGCCATTGTCAAAACCATCGCCACCCGTCATGGCGGCAATGCCTGGGTGCAAAGCCAGATTGGCAAAGGCAGCACCTTCTGTATCTCGCTGCCCATCCACAAATCGGAACCAACCATCACACCGGAAGCCTAGAAAGATCAAGGGTACGGGGTCAATCAGCACGGCCGTGCTTCACCGTGCCCATTCACCCGTTTATCCGCTCCAACCATCCGCTGCCGCCCGCCCAAAACAACTGGGTCACGGCAGTGACAACAGGCCCAACTCCATGTTTTCGCGCTGGCCGGTGAAGTCTCTATCAGTGATGGTTTGGGTGGGGGCGCTGCCCGGCCGGTAGCCACCGAAGGGCAGGTACCAGGTACGGCTGCCGGGTACGGGGTTGTTGCTGCTGTTCACCAGCAGGCTGACACTGCCCGGCACAAGCGCACCAGGAGGACAAATACAACCAGAATGTTAACGAACAAAACCAGCAAACCACCAGACCAGAAAAGCAATGCCAAAAACCACCACGAAACGGGCAGAAAACAGGCTGGTGACTGACAAGGAAAGAACACCTTGCCTCAACCGGCACTGCTTCCTCATGTTATCAAAGGTACTTCCGCAATAATCTTAGGATTCGCTATGTCTGAGATGTCTATGACCAGCAAGGATTCGTCGGAAAAGGCGTAGACAATATCCGGACTGATCTCATAATAACTATGGATTGGATAATGGTCGTCGGGTAACCCATAACGAGAAAGTTCCTGGACATTTTCGGAATTGAAGATAGTGACAACACTCCTACAAGAAAGGTCGCATAAAGAATCACCCAAGAAAATATAATTTTCAGAGACCTGGTAAACAAAATTGGACAGATTCCCCCCTATAATTCGTTGTTGAGCCTCGCGCTTAACAACAGGCGTCTCATCTTTCAAGTTGCTGATTATTGTTAAATAATGTCCTTCCCACAGCAAGTGGAGGTGGTCTGCCATAAAGCGGGATGGAGAATACCGTAATATTTCAGGGTCTAGCTCTAAATTGCCTTCTCGGGTTTGAGGATTGGTTGGGTCTGAGACATCAATAAGGGTAAATGTGTTCCCGAGGGAGTAGATAGTTCCATCGAATACAGACCATCTCGCTGGTTCCTCACCAAAGTCTACTGTGCTCGATTCTTCCAGTTGCCCTGGCCCATCAATTGAAAAAATAGATATTTGTCTTCTTTGTGTACCTGGCAAAAGTCCACCTAAATAGAGGTGGTTACCCTCAATTTGTAATTGATATGCTTGGAGCGATAGCTCCGTTGTGTCAATTGTTTCAAACAGGCACTCTGGTGAAAGGTTCAAAGTGACTAAAGTGGAACCACTGGTAAAGTAAATAACGCCAGAATTTACTTGCAGAGTGGAAATATTAGGCCAATCGGGGAATTCCCAAAAGCCCAGAAATATAGGCCTGTCTGGAGCAGATATATCAAATATACCGATGTAATGCTCTGCTGCCAGGTACAAATAAGGATAGGAGATAGCAACACGCTGATTGTGACTGCCTGTCATATCAATCTGGGTCGGGAATGCTTTGTCTGGCAACGGGCTTGTGGCTTGACATTCAATAAATACTGTCGTTGGCGAAGGCACAGGGGTAGGGGTGAGTGTAGGTGTCGGCGTTGGTGTGGCTGTAACCGTTGGCACGGCAGTTGCTGTGGCGCGGGTAATCTCTGCTGGTGTTGGGTTTTCTTCAGGCGTGAGAGCAGGTAGAGTTTCTATTGCAGGGGTAAACGTTATTGTTACTGTTGGCCGGGCGGTGTTTATGCCTTCTGGACTTGAAGCACTTATCCCATTTTCATTACTATCCATGTTGCAGCTCACCAATAACAAACACACTCCCGCCAATAAGAACGAGTAAACAAAGCGTCGTGAAAGGAAAAGGGGCATCATTTTGTATTTCCTCATGTATAAGGTTAACATAAAACTTTTCACCGTATGTAATATCCATCTGGTTGATTGGCAGGGTCGGAAGGATATCCTAACTGGTAGGTAGTGTTGGGCCATCTACCTTGAAATGAAAGCATTTGTACTTGTAATGCCGACGAGAGATAGGGAAAGGGGTTTTCAAAATGATTATCTGATTTACGTCTGATTTCAACATGAACATGCCGCTCGGTCTCTTCAAGATAACCGATGACTGTGTTTGGTGTAACTTTTTGCCCGGCACTTACCAATATGTTTGTTTCAATCACTACCTCACCATCATACTTGTTGGGCATTAAATGACCATTGATTAGTAAGAAGTCCGGATGGTCTTCATGGGTGAGAATGACTCGTCCAGGTGCATATGGACTACCCTCACCAATGCTATCTACCCAACAATAACAAGAAGCATAAACGGGAATGCGTGGACGTGCCGGTGTATCATATGTACCATCGAAATCATATTGTTCTGTTATATCGTTCCAGGTTCCCCCAAACGAAGTTTCTGCAAATTTGCCTTGATCCAATCCCGGATGCTGACCAGCGTTGGTGCTCGAATACCCAGACCCCTTTGTGTGGCCATAATATTTAACCCAATCGGGCTTATCAATGAAAGGGCGCACCCAAATAGGGGGTGGAGTTGCCTGACACGCCTGTTGGTCGTCGCCGGGGAGGTTGGAATCGGTGCAGCTGATGTGACCTGTGGGGTCTCGGAAGGTAAGC
>JAHBVI010000189.1 GCA_019637635.1 Anaerolineae bacterium | reverse complement strand
TGGGCCGTTTCGGGGGTGGCGGTGGGTTCGGGGGGCACGGCCGTTTCCGCCATAGTACTCTCCGGGGTAGGCGTGACGACTACCTCTACCTCTATCAACCGGGTCACTTCTACGGGAACCTCTACCGGCACTTCCACCGTTACGGTGACGGCCACAGCCACCTCGTGAATGACTTCTACAGTCACAGGAATTTCCTGGTTGACGATGCGGGTAACTTCTACCAGTTGGGGTTCACTGCTGCAACCGGCCATGGCCGTGACCAGCACTGCCAGGGTGAAAATATGGCGAAAGCGTTTCATAAGTCTCATTGATCCTTTTTTCATCCTTCTTCAGATTTGATTGTGCCCTCATCAAGTTGCCGGG
The DNA here is from genome assembly GCA_019637635.1 of Anaerolineae bacterium. Classification (GTDB taxonomy): domain Bacteria; phylum Chloroflexota; class Anaerolineae; order Promineifilales; family Promineifilaceae; genus CAADGU01. The sequence goes on along the minus strand of JAHBVI010000189.1, from coordinate 11,542 downwards.
CCACAAACCGCAAGATTTTAGCGGAATTTTGCGGAATGTCATGGACAGACGGCCGTCAGCCCTCCTTTTCTCACCTGTATCCAACATGGCAAAGTGGTTGATGAGTAGGCACAAACGGCCGTTTTCCCGGCGTGCCAATGCTGCTATAGTTCAGTTTGGAATTGGAGCCTGGTGTATAACCTGGAGCTTCCACAGAAGAGCAACCCAAATTTTATAAAGCAAGGCAGACCTGACAGGTTTTCTTAAACCTGTCAGGTCTTGAAAGGGAAGTGATTGATATGAACAGACAGACGCCTCCGCTGGTATCTGGCGCTGTGCCCGGCGCGGGCCACGCCATCGAATTTTATCGGGATCGGCCAGGCCTGATCCGGCGCGGTTTTGCAGAGCATGGCAGCGTGTTTGCCATCAAACTCGCCAGCCAAAACGTGGCCGTTGTGGTCGGCCCGGAAAATCAGAAACAGTTTTTCATGGAAACGGACAAAAGCCTGAACATTCAAGAGCCATATCGTTTTCTCAAGGCGATGTTTGGCGAAACGTTGTTTCTGGCCGACCATGAGGAGTATGTGCGGCAACGGCCGTTTGTGCAGGAAATGTTCAAACGCGAAAAAATGCTGTACTACGTGGACGTGATGCAAGAAGTCATTCAAACCTGGCTGGATGCATTGGGCGATTCGGGCGAGATGGAATTGACCGGTGAAATCACCCACCTGGTGCAGGAAGTGGCCGGGAACTGCTTTTTGGGCAAAGAGGCGCACCAGGAAATTGGGCGCGAATTTTGGGAACAATACAAATATCTCAGCCAGGCGCTCGATCCGCTGCTGCCGCCCGATCTGCCCCATCCCAAATTTATCCGCCGCGACCGCGCCAAAACGCGCATGTTGGAGATATTGCAGCCGATCATTGCCCGCCGCCGCCAGAACCCGGCCGCGTATGATGACTTTTTACAAGACATCATTATGAAAGAAGACCGGGCAGGCAATCTGATTGAAGAGGAGACGGCGCTGAATATGCTGATCGGCTTTATGTTTGCCGGGCATGAAACGACGGCCGGGCAGGCGGCCTGGACAATCATTTTGCTGCTGCAAAACCCGGCTTACCTGGAACGGGTGCAGGCGGAAATTGCGCAGGTGGCGCCCTATCCGGTACACATTGACCCGAAGCGTATGATCCAGTTGCACCATATTGAGTGGGCGGTGCGCGAGGTGGAACGGCTACGGCCGTCGGCCGATATGCTCATGCGCACTGTGCAGGAAGAGGTGCAATTTGGCGATTACGTCATCCCCGAAGGTTGGCTGGTGCAGGTGACGCAGGGCATCGGTCACAAACTGCCCGCTTATTTTGAGCGCCCGGAACAGTTTGATCCGCTGCGGTATGCCCCAGGGCGCGAAGAAGATAAACAGGATCGTTTCCTGCTCTTTGGCTTTGGCGGCGGCGCGCACAAATGCACGGGCATGAATTTTGCCAACAATGAGATGACGCTGATTACGGCGCTGCTTTTCCGCGAATTTGATCTGGAACTGATGACGCCAGACCCGCATGTGGTACAGGGCATGGGCGCAAACCATCCTTCTGAGACGATTGTTCGTTATCGCCGTAAGCAGGCGGCGGCAACGGCCGTACTGCCGGAAATGGCATTGGCAGGTGCATGATGAGCAAAAATTTGAAACCATTGATGATAGCGGGTACGGTGGTGGGGGCGACGGCCGTGTACCTGTGGCAGCAAAAACAGAAACGGGCGGGGGAGACGGCCGTGCAGCCACCCTTTAGCCAGCAATACGGCCCCTGGGCCATCGTGACCGGCGCGGCGCGCAAAGAGGGTATTGGCTACGGTTTTGCCCGGCATCTGGCGGGGCGGCATCTCAATCTGGTGCTGGTGGACGTGTTGGGCGATGAACTGGCCGCCCGCGCCGCCGAACTGCGCCAGAAATATCACGTGAAGGTGGAAACGGTGACGCTGGATTTGGGCAAACCGGACTTTTTACCGGCGCTGCAAGCCGTTACCGACAAACTGGAAATTGGCCTGCTGGTGTGTAACCACATGTTTACGCCCAAAGAGACGCCGCCCATCTTGCAAATGGATTTAGACACGCACCATGCCATGCTGGACATTAACGCCCGCGCTTATACCACGTTGGTGCATGGGTACGGCCGTCAGATGGTAGCCCAAAATCATGGCGGCATCATCATTGTCTCCTCCCAGGCCGGGCTGCGCGGTATGCCCTATACCGGCGCCTACTCGGCCAACAAAGCGTTCCAGATGATGCTGGGCGAATCGCTCTGGTATGAACTGCGGGACACCAACGTGGACGTGCTGGTGCTGGCCCCCGGCCTGACCAACACGCAGGGTGACGCCCTGGCCGATTATCCCCAGATCATGCTCATGGAAGTGGACCCGGTGGTGAAGGAAACGCTGGACGGCTTGGGCAGAAAACACCTGGTCATCCCCGGCCCGGTCAACAAACTATTCAACTTTGCCACCACGCACCTGATGACCCGCCAGCAAGCCCTGATTACCAACGGCGACTTCATGGCGAAAGGGCTGCGCAAGAGTTAAAGGCGCTGTCAAGAATAGGCCGCGGGTTTTTACGGATACGGCGGATTAACGCGGATTTATTATCCGCGTTAATCCGCCGTATTTGTGTTTTTCCGCACAACCATTTTGCAAAATCCAGTTGAAATGCAAAACCAATAAGCCTATAATTGGCTTATTATTACAACTCGATTCGCAAAAGTGGTTATAAAATGGAAATAGAACTGGATGAGGTTGATCGGGCGCTGTTGGCTTCATTGCAAGCGGATGCACGCATCACCAATACGGAACTGGCCCGCCGCGTTGAACTGTCCCCCCCTGGCCTGCAAAAGCGACTGAAAAAGCTGGAAGACGCCGGCGTAATTGCCCAATACGTTACCCTGGTGAACCGGGAGGCGCTGGGTTTTGACATGCTGTGTTATGTGCAGGTGACGCTGCAACGGCATGAACCGACGGCCGTGTCCCATTTTCGTGAAGCCGTGCAGCATATGCCCGAAGTGCTGGAATGTTACCACCTGACAGGTGAATACGATTATCTGCTCAAGGTGATTGTGCGTAACCGTCGCCACCTGGAACAATTTTTACTGGAAACACTGACCCCCGTGCCCGGCATGGACAAAATTCGTACCAGCCTGGTGCTGAGCGAGATCAAAACGACAACGGCCGTGCCGTTGAACGGGGTAATTGAGTAATTGCGTAATTACGCAATTGCCCAGTTACCCAATTACCTCCCATGATCCTCACCCAAACTCCAGAACCCCTTTTAGCCCACTGGACTCAGTCCATGCAGCGTTCTGTGCTGCGGCAGATGATTGCCGTCGTGTCGCGCCCCGGTATTTTGTCTTTTGCCGGGGGGCTGCCCGACCCGGCGCTGTTTCCAACAACCGATTATGCTGCCGCTTTGAGTCACGTACTGGCCACCGACCCGAAGGCGCTGCAATACGGGATGCCGTATGCGCCGTTGAAACGACACATTGTGCAGTTGATGGCGTTGCGCGGTGTGGCCTGCACCGAGGAGCAAATTTTTCTGACCACCGGTGCACAGCAGGGATTAGACGTGCTGGCGCGGCTGTTTCTCGATCCGGGCGGCGCGGTGATGTTTGAGGAACTGGTTTATACCGGGGCGCAGCAGGTGGTGGCCCCGTTTTTGCCCCATATTCTCCCCGTTTCCACTGACCTGGCGGAGGGGATGAATGTAGATGAGGTGGCTGCGTATCTGGCCGGTGGGGCACGGCCGTCCGGAGCTTCTCCGGCCTTCATCTACACCATCCCCGACGCCCACAACCCGCTGGGCGTGAGCATGAGCCAGGCGCGCCGCGAGCGCCTGGTGGAACTGGCGTTGGCTTACAATGTGCCGATTATTGAGGATGATCCCTATGGATTGTTGCAATATGGAGATTGGAGATTGGAGATTAGAGATTGGGGCGAATCTCCAATCTCTAACCTCCAATCTCTTCCCCTTCGTGCCCTTAACGATTCTCACGTCTTTTACCTGGGCTCATTCTCCAAAATCATGGCCCCTTCGCTGCGGCTGGGCTGGATTGTGGCCCCGGAGGCGCTGGTCGCCAAAATTGGGGTGGTGAAAGAAGCGGCCGATCTGGAATCGTCGGCGCTGACGCAGCGGGCGGTGGCAGCGTATCTGGACGCCGGCCATTTGCCGGGGCATCTGGCGCGGTTGCGGGGGGAGTACGGCCGTCGGCGGGATGCCATGCTCGCCGCCCTTTATCGCTATTTCCCCGCCGCAGCCCGCTGGACGGAACCGCAGGGGGGCATGTTCATTTGGGTGGAACTGCCGGAAGAAATGGACGCCGCGGCCTTGTTAGAAACGGCGATTGCCCAGGAAAATATCGCCTTTATCCCCGGCCACGCCTTCACCGTGCCCGGTCGCCACATCCACAACTGTATGCGCCTCAACTTCTCCAACTGTTCGGAGGAGATGATTGAAGACGGCATTAAACGGTTAGCGAAGATAATCAATTATGAATTATGAATTAGGAATTATGAATGAAGCGGCTACTTCATACTTCATAATTCCTAATTCATAATTCCCCAAGGAGTTCCCGATGTCTGAAGATTTTTTACCCATTAAGGGCATGGACCACGTGGAGTTTTACGTGGGCAATGCCAAACAAGCCGCGCATTATTACCGCACCGGGTTTGGGTTTACCCACACCGCTTACAGCGGGCTGGAAACGGGCAACCGGCAAACGGCGTCTTACGTGATGGAGCAGGGCAAAATTCGCCTGGTTCTGACGACGGCGCTGGGGCCAGACCACCCGGTGAGCCGCCACACCTACCTGCACGGGGATGGGGTGGCGGTGATTGCCATGGAAGTGCCGGACGCCGCCAGCGCCTACGCGGAATCTACCAAACGGGGGGCGACGGGGGCCATTGCGCCAACGGCCGTTGAAGATGAATATGGCGTCTTCCGGTATTCGGCCATTCGCTGCTATGGGGACACCATCATCAAGTTTGTGGATCGTTCCGGTTATCGCGGCCCATTTTCACCAGGTTATGCAGCCAGGAATGGGGCGAATGGGCAGAATGGGCGGCACAAAGGCGTTGGTCTGGCTTCCATTGACCACATGGTGGGCAACGTGGAACTGGGCGCGATGAACCGCTGGGTGGAATTCTTTGCCCACACCATGGGTTTCAGCCAGCTTTTGCACTTTGATGACAAAGACATCTCCACCGAATACTCCGCTCTCATGTCCAAAGTGATGCAAAACGGCAACGGCAAGATCAAATTTCCCATCAACGAGCCGGCCGAAGGCAAGAAAAAGTCCCAGATTCAGGAGTACCTGGATTATTACTACGGCCCCGGCGTGCAGCACATCGCCTGCACCACCGGCAACATCATCGAAACGGTGACGCAGCTTCAAGAGAATGGTATCGAGTTCCTGCGCGTGCCCACCACCTATTATGAGGTATTGGAGGAGCGCGTGGGCAAGATCAATGAGCCGGTGGACAAACTGGCCGAACTGGGCATTTTGGTAGATCGGGACGAGGAAGGCTACTTGCTGCAAATTTTCACCAAACCGGTGGAAGACCGCCCCACCGTCTTTTATGAAATCATCGAACGCCACGGCTCACGCGGCTTCGGCAAAGGCAACTTCAAAGCTCTCTTTGAATCCATCGAACGCGAACAAGCGCTAAGAGGCAATTTGTAATTAACCACGGATGGGACGGATTGAACTGATAAGGACGGATCAAAGAGATGTTACACGAGGAATTGACGGGCAAAATTTTGAAGGCTTTTTTTGATGTGTACAACATACTGGGATGCGGGTTTCTGGAAAAGGTGTATGAAAATGCGCTGAAAATCAAGCTCGAAAGTTTGGGGTTGTTTGTGGAACAGCAGAAACCCATCAAGGTTTATTTTCAAGGCCAGTGTGTGGGTGAGTATTTTGCTGATTTACTGGTAAATGGTCTGGTAATCCTGGAACTAAAAGCGGCTGAACATATTTCTCCCACACATGTGTCCCAATTGTTGCATTATCTAAAAGCGACTGATGTGGAGGTGGGGTTACTCTTAAACTTTGGCCTGGAACCTGAATTCAAGCGTTTGCTATTTACCAATGATCGCAAATGACCCGCTAAAAAATCCGTTTCAACCCGTTCCATCCGTTAAATCAGTGGTTAATTCCTGGAGGTTATATGACGTATTATTATAAGTTGGGAGAGGTACCGCAGAAGCGGCATGTGCAGTTTCGGCAGGCCGATGGGTCGTTGTATCATGAGGAGGTGATGGGGATTCATGGTTTTGCCGGGATTCAGTCTATTTTGTACCACATCTATCCCCCAACGGCCGTGCGCCGCATTGAAACCGGCATCTCCACCTGCATCGAGTACGTGGACGGCCATCCCCTTAAACACCGCCACTTAAAGTCCGCGCCGCTGCCAGAGGGGGGGGATGCAATAGACGGCCGTGTCCCCCTCATGGGCAACAACGACGTAGTGCTGTACGTGGCCCGCCCCAATCAAGCGATGGATTACTGGTACAAATTTGCGCACGGCGATGACGTCCTCTTTATCCACGAGGGCACAGGCGTCCTGGAAAGCCAGTTTGGCCTACTGTCCTATCGTCCGGGTGACTACCTGGTGATTCCTACCGGCGTCATTTGGCGGCTGCTGCCGGATGCCAATGTGGCCCAGCGCATGTTAGTAGTGGAAAGCTACGGCCACGTCACCCCGCCCAAACGGTACATCAACAACTACGGCCAATTTCTGGAGCATTCCCCGTATTGCGAACGTGACATCCGCACCCCGGAACGGCTGGTAACACATAACGAAAAGGGCGAGTTTGAAATTCGCGTCAAGGCGCGCAACCTGATTACCCGTTTCATCTACGACCATCACCCGCTCGATGTGGTGGGGTGGGACGGCCATCTCTGGCCGTTTGCCTTCAACATTGAAGATTTTGAACCTATTACCGGCCGGATTCATCAGCCGCCGCCTGTGCATCAGACCTTTGACGGCCCCGGCTACGTGTTGTGTTCCTTTGTGCCCCGCCTGTTTGATTACCACCCCCAGGCCATCCCCGCACCGTACAACCACTCCAATGTGGATTCCGATGAGGTGTTGTATTACGTAGAGGGTAACTTCATGTCCCGCAAAGGGATCGAACGCGCTTCGCTGACCATTCACCCCAACGGCATCCCGCACGGCCCCCATCCCGGCACCTATGAAGGCTCCATCGGCAAAAAAGAGACCCACGAATTGGCCGTGATGGTAGACACTTTCGCTCCTCTCAAACTGACCCGGCAGGCGCTGGAAATGGAAGATGTACAGTACGCCTATAGTTGGGTTGAGGATTAGAAATTGGGATTAGAGATTGGAGATTGGAGATTAGAGATTAGAGATTCACCAATCTCCAATCTCTAATCTCCAGTCTCTTCCTTGCAGGTCAATTCTTGTAGCCTCATAGATAGTTTGTTATCTTTACTGCCTGAGAAAACAAAAAGGCAGGCAATTCCGCATGAGGACCGTTTTCAGTTTTTTATTGTTGCTGCTGGTGATCTTTCTGGTGGGGCTTTTGTGTCTGGCCGTGATTCTTGGCTGGTCGGTAGGGGTGGGCTGGCTGCTCATCAAGGTAACGCCATTTACGCTGTTTGAAGCTACCTTGCTGGTGATGATCGCCTCTATCGTTATTGGGTATGGCGCTATCAAAGTGCTGACGACCAATGTGACGGCGCCTTCATCTTCGCCCTATTTCCCACCCCCGCTTGAAGACGAGTCGGCGCCGATTCCAACGCAGCGGTTCTATAAATCGGAAGCGCAAAAGACCAATGAAGCCTGGTTCCGTTATGAAATGGCGAATGCCATCTATTGGGACTTTGACGATGATGACGACATTAACACGAGCATGAGTGAAACCGAGATGAAGGAATTGGCGATCCGGCTGTCGGACGTGTTGGTGGGTGCATTAAAAAGCCAAAAGCCCAAACGGGGCGGGCGGCTGCGGGTGACGGTGACGCAGATGAAGAAGCAAATGGACAAGATGGGCCAACGGCCGTATGACGATGACATCATGCTCACGGCCGTAACCAGCATCAACGAAATGTTCGATTACGATGAATCACTGGCGGAAATTGCCCAGGGACAAACCTGGGATGAAATGGCTGAAGACTGGTAAAGATATGATTATCAATCCCCAAGACCTCCACTACAACGACCGTTACAAACTCATCATCGGCTCGGTGGTGCCGCGCCCCATTGCCTGGGTCAGCAGCATGGATAAGGATGGGAATTTGAACCTGGCGCCGTTTAGTTTTTTCACGGCCGTGGCTTCAGACCCCATGACGCTGCTCTTTTGCCCTGGCTGGAGCAACCACCGGGGACGCATGAAGGACACCCTCTACAACATCCGCGAACTGCCCGAATTTGTGATCAACCTCACCAATGAAGCTACCAAAGAAGCGATGAACCAGACCGCCACCGAATTTGAAGCCGGCGTGAACGAGTTTGAATGGGCCGGGTTGACCCCCGTCCCCAGCCAGGTGGTGCGCGTGCCCCGCGTGGCCGAAGCGCCCATCGCCTTTGAGTGCAAACTGCAACAGATCGTGGTGGTACACGAGGGGCCGGGGGGCGGCACGGCCGTGTTCGGCGAGGTGCAGTCCATTTATGTGCGCGATGACGTGATGGTCAACGGCCGTATCTTGCCCGAAGTGCTGCAACCCATCGGCCGCCTGGCCGGCGCCACCTATGCCCACATCAACAACCTCTTTGAAATGCCGCGCATTCCCCCACCGGAATGAAATTGTAATTGGGTAATTGCGCAATTGCCCAATTACCCAATTACCCAATTACCTACTTGCCTTCCTACGGAAGATTCAACCGATAGATCGTATTTGGGAACTCCAACGCATAGAGACGTCCTTCATTGTCTTTGCCAAATGATGTGAGCATATACCCGGTGCCAGAAAGCGCCCCCAACAGTTCTACAGAAGCCGTACCGCTTGCATGGGTGAGCAAAAATAGCTCACGAGTACAGGCGTCACCGTATAAGAACTGCGGCCCTGTTGCCTCTGGGCGGCGCAGCACATAACCGCCAATGACGGCACACTTTGGATGATGGGGGTAATAATAAAGCGGCAGATCGCCGGTGCCAACAGAATCGCATTGGTCTTGAATGGGGAACCCGATAAAGGTAGGGCCTTCCATACAGGGCCAACCGAAATTCCGCCCCCACTGCCCATATGGGATGTAATTGATTTCTTCCCAGGTCAGATCATTCACATCACCAATGTAAATATCGCCGGTGACGGGGTCAAAATCAAAACGCCAGGGGTTACGCAGCCCTTTAGCTATGATGTGGGCCGAACCAGGGCAACTGGTGGGGGTCTGGTTGCTGATATCTAGTCTGACGAGTTTGCCTTTGTACGTATCATCTTCTTGGGCAGCCAGCAAACCGCGATCATCGCCAACGCCTACATATAAACGGCCGTCAATTGGATGAATGCCCATGCCGCCGCCATTGTGTACCGGATAATCCATGCGCAGCGCAAACAGGCGACATTCTGTATTGGGGTCAGCCCAGTTATTGGTTGCCTGATACCGAACAACCTGGAACCAGCGTTCGTCCTCGTACCGCAGACCCGAATAAGAGACGTAAAAAAAGCCATTGGTGGCATAATTGGGATCAAAAACCAGACTATATAACCCTTCTTCAGCCTCCGTAAGGACACGGTCACTAATATCCAGAAAAACGGAAGTTTGCCCTTTGGGGTGTAATATCTGAATCCTCCCTTGCTTTTGCACCACAAACAGCCGGTCATCACCGGCATGGGTGACAAACGTAGGCTCGTTAAAGGCGTTTGTGTAAGGGTCGGTGAGTGGTGGTGGCGGCAGCGGCACGGTAATCAGGGGGAGAAAGGTATAGTTACTGCCGTTGGGTTGGTTTGGGCCAGTTTGGGCTACGGCCGTCTGCCGGATGACCATACTGCCAACAGCAATCAGTCCGATTACTAAAACCGTAAACCATACGGCCGTGTTTTGGGATAGGTTGTGGTGAAATCGTTTGTTCATGTTTCCTCCAAGATGCTAGATGTAGGTTACGGCCGTCAACATGGGTTGGTAAATCAGCCCTGTTTACAGCCGTTGGTCAACAATCGGCCACAAGTTATACGGCCGTAACCCTTGAAAAACAACCCGCTTTCATCTTTCACCAAAGCCACTCCCACCTGCCCAAATTTCCAGGTATCCCCTCACCATACCGCCAATACCCCTGGCACTGCCCACCATTTACACTCAGTATATCGAAGCAGAGTTCGCATCCTCAGAACTTGTCCTGAGTTTTGCGAAGGATGCGAGCCGGGGGGCATCTGAGGATGCCCACTCCTCTCATTTCGATTGGTGCAATGGTATTAGTGGTTAGTGGCTGGTTGCTGATAATGGCAACCAGCCACCAGCCACCATTTTCACTCAATATGGAGGATAAACCATGAGTAATGTACTTGTTGACCTGTCCAATCAGTTTGCCGAAGTGGTGAAAAACGCGGGGCAAAGTGTGGTGCGCGTGGAAGGGCGACGGCGTATCCCTGCCAGCGGCATTGTCTGGTCGGCCGATGGCCTCATTATCACCGCCAACCACGTGGTGGCGCGTGATGAGGGCATTCGGGTGGGGTTGGCCGATGGCAATGGCCTGGACGCCACTCTGGTCGGTCGTGACCCTAGCACCGATCTGGCCGTGCTGCGCGTAGACGCTACCCTGACGCCCCTGGCCGAAGCCAACAAACAGGAAGTGGCCGTGGGAAATCTGGTGCTGGCGTTGGCCCGGCCCGGCCGCAGCGTGCAGGCTGCCTGGGGCATTATCAGCGCCCTGGGTGATAGCTGGCGCACCGGCGGTGGCGGCATGATAGACCGGTATGTGCAAACTGACCTGGTCATGTATCCTGGCTTTTCCGGCGGGCCGCTGGTAGGCGCTGATGGGGCGTTGATCGGGTTGAATACGTCGGCGCTGGCGCGGGGGGTGAGTGTGGCCGCGCCCACCATGACGCTGGCGCGGGTGGCGGATACATTGCTGGCGCACGGCCGTATCCGGCGTGGTTATCTGGGTGTCAGCACCCAGCGCGTACATTTGCCGGAGGCGCTGCGGGGTACGGTGGGGCAAAAGAGGGGCCTGCTGGTGGTCAGTGTGGAACCGGACAGCCCGGCCGAAAAAGGGGGCCTGACCCTGGGCGATACCATTGTGGCCGTAGCCGGTATTGCCGTGCAAAACCACGATGATCTGCTGGCGGCGCTGTCCGGCGACAAAATCGGCACGGCCGTACCGTTGGCTATCCTGCGCGGTGGTCAGGCGCAAACGGTGGACGTGGTGGTGGGGGAACGGCCGTAGTCAAGTCATTGGGTAATTGGGTAATGGCGTCATTACCCAATTAACCCTTCTCCTCCTGTTTTGCCAGATTGACAATTTTGAATTATCGTATAGTCTATAAAGGTGACATAATGTTATCTGGCGTATCTGAAACAGGAGGATTCCCATGAAACGACAACAGATTTTTATGTGGCTGG
>JAHBVI010000188.1 GCA_019637635.1 Anaerolineae bacterium | reverse complement strand
GCGTGGCATTGGCTACCGGTTTGACGGCTAAAGCGCGAGATGTTCTCCAAAATCCGCTGGCGCATTGCCATTCCTTTTTTTCTCTTTTTTGCCTTCGTTTTGCTCATTTTGGGCATATTGCTGACACAGCCCACGTGCCTGGGTGGGGCCGGCTGTGTCTGGCGCAATCTATTGGCGGCGATGGGGGTTACGGCCGTCACCACCTACCTCCTGGCGCTGCGACTGGAACGTTCCGCCCACCGCTACACCCGGCACATCACCGAAGTGGCCCAGCGCATCACCCACGGCGACCTGGAAGCGCGTATCCTCGGTTACACCAGCGACGATGAAGGGGATATGACCCGCGCCATCAGCAACATGGTGGCCGCGCTGCGGGAACAAATCCACGCTTTGCAGGCCGAAAACCAGCAATACGGCGCCATTCTGGACAGCATGACCGACGGGGTGCTGATTACCGGCGAGAACGGCACCGTGCGGCTGCTCAATCCGGCAGCGACCCGGCTGCTGGAGCCAATGACGGAACGGGCCATTGGCCGTTCCTTTGCCGAAGTGGTGCGCCATCACCACCTGATTGAATTGTGGCAAAAAGCGCAGCAGACGCGGCAGGAACAGGTGGAAATGGTAGAGGTAAGCCGGGGCGTTTTTTTGCAAACGGCCGTTATCCCCTTTGAAGAAGAAGGCGCCCGCCGCTTCCTGGTCATCCTGCATGACCTGACCCAAATTCAGCGGCTGCAAACGGTGCGCCGCGACTTCATCAGCAATATCTCCCATGAACTGCGCACCCCTCTGGCCTCGCTCAAGGCGGTGGTGGAAACGTTGCAGGATGGGGCGCTGGACGACCCCCCGGCGGCGCAGCATTTTTTACAACGGGCCGAAAATGAAGTGGATGTGCTGACGCAGATGGTGGAGGAACTACTGGAACTGTCTCGGATCGAGTCCGGGTTGGTGCCGTTTCGCTTTCAGGTCACGGCCGTGTCCAATCTCCTGCTTGGCCCTATGGAACGGCTGCGTCCCCAGGCGCAGCGCAAAGGGATTGAGATGGCGCTGGATGTGCCCGCCAATTTACCGCCGGTGCTGGCCGATGAAGAGCGTATGCAGCGGGTTGTGACCAATTTGCTGCACAACGCCGTGAAATTTACGCCCGATGGCGGGCGCGTTACGGTGCAGGCCAGGCTGTCCGCAAATAACGTCAACGAACTAACGATTTCTGTAACTGACACCGGTGTGGGCATCGCCGAGGAAGATTTACCGCGTATCTTCGAGCGGTTTTACAAATCTGACCGGGCGCGCACCCGCAATGGCGGTGGCACCGGCCTGGGGTTAGCCATTTCCCGCCACATCGTGCAGGCCCATCACGGCCGTATCGGCGTCACCAGCCGCGAGGGGAAAGGGAGTACGTTTTACTTTACGCTGCCCGTCTCCCGGTGAGCTGTTATCCGTGAGCCGTTATCCGTGAGCCGTTATCCGTGAACCCATTGCTTACAAGTTAAGGTTTTCTGGCAAATGTCAAGGGCAAAAACAAAACCTCTGTTGACCAACACCGCCCGGTGATCAATCACCGGGCTAAACCTCGTCGCCCCATCAATGGGGCTGGATGCTCTGCCAGCCGGATTTATCCGGCGCTACCGACCAGCCAGGGCATTCATGCCCTGGCGATAGTGGCCGTAGAACCTGCTAGACGAATTCAAAATATGCTTAACTTGTAATTCACGCCAACCGTAATCCGTAAACCGATGTCGGATTACGGTTTACGAATTACGGTTTACGAATTACGGATTACGAATTACGGTTTACGCCCTACCCCTGCCGCCCCGTAATATATGCTTCGGTTAATTCTTTTTCCGGGTTGGTGAAGAGGTCGGCGGTACGGCCGTATTCCACCAGTTCCCCCAGCCAGAAGAATCCCGTCCAGTGGGAAGCCCGCGCCGCCTGCTCCATGCTGTGGGTGACAATAACAATCGTGTAATCGGCCGCCAACTGCTGCATCAGTTCTTCAATTTTCAGCGTCGCTACCGGGTCTAGCGCCGAACAGGGTTCGTCCATCAACACCACTTCCGGCTTCACGGCAATGGTGCGGGCGATGCACAGCCGCTGCTGCTGCCCCGGATTGAGCGCCTGGGCGGGGGATTCCAGCCGGTCTTTCACATCCTCCCACAGCGCCGCGTCACGTAAACTTTGCTCCACGATCTCATCCAGACGGCCGTTGCGCCCGGCCAACCCCAACACCCGCGGCCCATAAGCCACATTGTTGTAAATGGATTGCGGGAACGGGTTCGGCCGTTGGAACACCATGCCCACCTGCTGCCGCAAATTTCCCGGTACCACGTCCACATCCGGGTCATAGATATTTTTGCCATCCAGCAGCACATCCCCCTCAGCCCGTGCTCCCTTGATGGTGTCATTCATCCGGTTCAACGCCCGCAAAAAGGTAGATTTGCCACAACCCGACGGCCCAATCAGCGCCGTAATTGGATTACAGAATGGGCAAATTGTGTTAATGAGCGCCTGAAATTGCCGTAATAGAAGCTGAAGTTTCTGGGATTCCGAGTTTGTTTTCCATAAGTTCTGAGATTGGAGATTGGAGACTGGAGATTAGAGATTGCTCCATCTCCAATCTCTAATCTCCAACTTCTTTTTATCCCCATTTACCCAAACCGCCCTGGTCACATAATCCTCGGTGCGCTGGTCTTTGGGGTAAACGAATAGTTCATTGCCAGGGCCAATCTCCACCACTTCGCCGTCGAGTATAAAAGCGCCTTCCGGTCAGCCACCTGCGCTGCCTATGTATACTGTAAATCATGACAATGGTGGTTTGTTGTTTGGTTCATATATACCCTAATGATAGAACAACAGATTCATGGTGGATTGTTCAGCAGCACAATTTCCGGCCCAGCGCCAGGCTGCGCGCCAGGCAGAGCCGCTGTTTCTGGCCACCGGAAAGGGCAAAGGCGGAGTCGGCCAGGCGGTCTTTCACCTCCTCCCACAGCGCCGCCTGCTGCAAGGAGCGGGCCACCCGTTCATCCAACACGCGGCGGTCTTTGATGCCGGCCATTTTCAGGCCATAGGTCAGGTTTTCATAGATGCTGCCGGGCAGGGGGGTAGGCACGGCAAAGACCATGCCAATGCGCCGCCGCAGGTCAAACACGTCCGTGCCCCGCGCAAAAATATCCTGCCCGTCAAAGAGGATACGGCCGTGCATCTCTCCCCCCGACTGCAAATCCGACAACCGATTGAGCAGCCGCAGCAGCGTAGACTTACCGCTGCGCGACGGCCCAAACAGCACAAACAACCTATGGGGCATAATATCCAGGCTCACGCCCCGAGCGGCAGCGCCATGAAACCTTCAAAGGCGCCCTTGAACGGGAACTTGAAACGCCAGAGCAGGATGGCGACCATCGTGCCGATGATCGTCGCAATCACCGTGGCGATCAGGGCAATCACAAGCGAATTGACCAAGGCCTCGATCAGCGAGTCATTGGTCATGGCCTTCACGTAGTTGTCGAAGGTGAAGCCGCGCCAGACGATACCGCGCTTGTCCGTGTTGAAGGAGAAGGCGATCAGCGTGATGATCGGCATGTAGAGAATGAAGAAGATGCCGATGAACAGCGCCCGCAGCCAGGTCCTGTTACCATAATCGAGAGGGCCTGCGCCCGGTTTCAATTGCCCAGCCATCAGACGCCGACCCCTTTGCTGAAGCGCGCGAACAGCGCACGCAAGGCCAGGGCCCCGAATGTCGCATACATGAGAAGGAATGAAATGGCGGCACCAAAGGGCCAGTCATTGGCTGCCTTGAACTGGCGTTCGATGACGTTGCCGATCATCACCGCATTGGCTCCGCCGAGAAGATCAGGCGTGAGGAAAGAACCCAGGCAGGGAATGAAAACGAGAATGATGCCGGTGATGATGCCGGGCATGGCATTGGGCAATACCTGGTGGCGAATGGTCTGCCAGCGGGTGGCGTCCACACTGTAGCTGACGGTGCGAAACGCCTGGGGTACGGTGAGAATGGCCTCTTCGGCCGTACTGATGACGATGGGCAGGGTCATCAACCCCAACGTCAACGACCCGGCCAGGATGGAGGTGCCAAACTGGAAAAAGAGGACAAACATACCCAGCCCAAACAGGCCATAGACAATGGAAGGGATGCCCGCCAGGTTCACAATCGCCAGGCGGATGGTGCGGGTGAGGATATTGTCGCCGGCGTATTCGGCCAGGTAGATGGCCGCGCCAATGCCGAGGGGGATGGCGGCTACGGCCGTGCCCAGCGTCAGCAAGATCGTGCCCAAAATGGCGGGCATAATGCCCCCCTCTGTCATGCCATTACGCGGCGGCTGCGTCAGAAATTCCCAACTAATAGCCGCCATGCCGTTGTAAAAAATGGTCAGGATGATGAGCAAAACCGGAATGACCACCAGCGTGGCCACGGTGGTAATCAGAAACGTTGCTACCTTCTGCGTCTGTTGGCGACTCATCACGCTCATAACTGCGCCCCCCGTTGTTTGGGCCGGCCGCCAATTAGCCGCGTGGCCAATGAATTCACCAAGAAGGTGATGATGAACAGCACAATGCCGATAGCAAATAAGACGCTGTAGTGGGTGCTGCCCTGGGCCACCTCCCCCATTTCGGCGGCAATGGTGGCCGTCATGGTGCGGATGGGTTGGAACATCATGCCCAGGCCGAGTTCGGGCATATTGGCGGCATTGCCCGTCACCAACATGACGGCCATCGTCTCGCCAATGGCCCGCCCCACGCCCAACATGATGGCGATGACAATGCCGGAACGCGCGGCAGGCAGCACCACCCGCCACACCGTCTGCCAATGGGTGGCGCCAATGGCCAGCGAGCCATCGCGGTACTCTTTGGGCACGGCATACAGGGCATCCTCGGTAATGCTGATGATGGTAGGCAGGGCCATGTAGGCCAGGATGAGGGAGCCGGTAAAAGCGGTAAGACCGGTGGGCGCGCCCATGTTCTGAATGAGGGGATCCAGCGCCACCCAGCCCAAAAAGCCCAGCACAATGGAGGGGATACCGGCCAACACTTCAATCAGCGGCTTGAGGATTTCACGCAGCCAGTCGGGGGCAAATTCGCCCAGGTACACGGCCGTCGTCAACCCCAACGGCACCGCAATCACCACCGCCCCCAACGTCACCAGCAGTGACCCCACCAGCAGCGGCAGCAGCCCGTACATCTCCTCAACAGGATACCAGCGGCGGCCCCAGAACGTGCTGATCGGCTGCGCGGTAAACGCGGGCAGCCCTTCTTTTAGCAGAAACAAAAAGATGAGGGTGATAATGATAATCACCGACACCCCGGCGGCCAGAATCAGCCCTTCAATGACCCGTTCACGGAACCGTTCACGGCCGTTGTGGTGGCGTGGTGTTGGCGGCACGGCCGTTTCCTCGCGCATAGGTTCAATCTCATCGTATGTTGCCATGCTTTCCTCTGTATGGTTAATCTCCTGGTAAAGGCACAAACCCCAGATTGGCTACAATTTGCTGCCCGGCCGGCCCCAATATCCAGCGCAAATACGCGGCGATCACGTCCTGTGGTTCTCCGGCAGTATACACGTACAGGTCACGCGCCAGGGGATACGCGCCCGAAGCCGCTGCCTCCAGTGTGGGGTAGACGAAGGGACTGCTTTCATCCGCCGCAACCGCCACGATCTTTTCATGGGCCGGGTCTACGTAGCCAAGGCCATCATAACCAATGGCGTTGGGGTTGCGGCGCAGTTCGCTGGTGATGCCCACCGACGACGGCATGAGCATGGTTTGCGGCGCAAAAATATCTGTATTGTCGCTGTCGCCTTGCCGCACCACTTCTTCCAAAAAGTAGACATGGGTGCCTGAATTGGTCTCCCGCGAGAGCAGGATAATGGGCGCATCGTAACCGCCCACCTCTTGCCAGTTGGTGATGCGCCCGGTGTAAATGTCCGATAGTTGGGGGATGGTCAGCTCACTCACCGGGTTGTCTGGATGCAGGATAACGGCCAGGGCGTCAATGGCCACCACGTGCTCCACCGGCTCAATGCCGTTGGCGCGCGCCTCTTCAAATTCCGACTCCTTCATGGCGCGGGAAGCGTTGGCCATATCTACCGTGCCGTTGATCAGAGAAGCGATGCCGGTGCCGGAGCCGCCGCCGGTAACGGCAATGCTCACCGAGGGGTCTACTTCCCGGTACGCTTCGGCCCAGGCCAGGGCGATATTGACCATGGTGTCGGAGCCTTTGTTTTGAATGGCGCGGGAGGTTGAGGAGGAGGTGGTGGTGGCGGCACGGCCGTTGCACCCCCCTAACAACAAAAAAGCAAGCAACAAAATGATGATAATTTTGACTGCTTGCCCGGTTTGGTTTTCAAGGTGAGTTGGCTTCCGCCAATCTGGGTATGACTGTATAGGATTGTATTTTTCTTCCATCCATCTCTTCCCGTTGGATGTTGGTTTTCCGGGGCTGGATTTTACCCACTTTAACAAAAAGTTAACAGACCGGATTTGTTAACATGTTGTTAACGATTTGATAACCTGCCTTAACAAAGCCATGACCAGATGTTAACCAATCAGTCGCAAAATTTTAACTGACCGGGGATACACTCCTGGGCAGTATCTTAAAAGGCGAAAGAGTGTGCCATAGACCCAAAGGGTTTCGGGAAACCCTTTGGGTCTATATTGCCTTTTGCCACAATCCCAATTCACGCAGGAGAAGAATGATGCGTAATAAACTTTTCGTTTTTGTATTGTTGATTGCTGCCGCCGCTCTGGCGGCCTGTTCCGGCAGCGGCAGCGCCGAACCGCAGGTGATCACGGAAACGGTAACGTTGGAAGTGACCCGTGTGCAAACGGTGGTAGAAACCGTCACCGAAACCAACGTGGAAACGGTCACGGTAGTAGAGACTGTAACCGAACAGGTGCAGGTGATGGCGCTGCCGGACGTGGACCCGTTGGCCGTAACCGGCGACATCATCACCGCCGGCAGCTCTACCGTCTTCCCGCTGACCGAGCGCATGGCCGAACGCTTCCGCCAGGAAGGGTACGGCGGCAACATCACCGTAGACTCCATCGGCTCTGGCGCCGGTCTGGAACGCTTCTGTGTGGCCGGCGAGAGCGACATTGCCAACGCCAGCCGCCCCATCCGCGACAGCGAGAAAGAATCCTGCCGCGCCATCGGCCGCGAACCCATTGAGTTCCGTGTCGGCACCGACGCCCTGGCCGTGGTCATCAACCCCGCCAATGACTTCGTGGACACCTTGACCCTGGAAGAACTGGCGCTGGCTTTCTCCACCGCCGCGACCTGGGCCGACGTGCGCGAAGGCTGGCCCGCCACCCCCATCATCCGTTTCAGCCCCGGCACTGACAGCGGCACCTTTGACTACTTCGTGGAAGAGGTCTTTGATTCCAATGAAGAACCCATCCTCTCCGCCGCCAACCTGCAACTGTCTGAGGATGACAATGTGCTGGTGCAAGGCGTGGAAGGCGATACCAACGCTATTGGTTACTTTGGCTACGCCTACTACGAAGAGAATGCCGGTAAGCTGAAGATTGTGCCCATTGAAGGTGTGGAAGCCACGGCCGAACACGTAGAAGATGGCACGTATCCATTGGCACGGCCGTTGTTCATCTATTCCGACGCCGGCATCATGGCTGCCAAACCACAGGTCGCCGCTTTCATCAACTTCTACCTGACGTATGTTAACGAGGAAGTCATTGATGTTGGTTACTTCCCCGCCAGCGATGACGCCCTGAATCTGGCCAGGTTTAACTGGCTGAATGCGAACAACTAAAGAGAGCAATTGAGCAATTGAGTAATTGGGTAATTGGGTAATTGGGTAGCTATAAAGCGCCAATTACCCAATTACTTCATTACTTTGTAAGGGAAAAGGGAATGGCAACACACACTCAGGCAGGCACATTTGCCCAGACGGAAATCACGGCGCTGTCACTGCGGAAAAAGCCGCGTATTGGTGAAATGCTCATTCAGGGCTTTTTATTCTTATGCGGCATTCTTTCCATCTTTACGACCATAGGCATTGTCTACATTTTGGTCACGGAATCGTTTGCCCTTTTTAGCCGCCAGCAGTGGCAGCCGACAAATAAACCAATAGCAGCGGCCGTTGAACCGGGCATGACTGAAATTGAGGTAGGCACATCCGGCGCGGCCCTGTATGTGGGCGATGTTATCCGGCTGACCAATGAGGTCATGGTCATCACGGCCATGAACGGCAACATCATCGTCGTGGAACGCGGCGCACAAGGAACAACGCCGGACGCTTACGCCGCCGGGCTGCAAATTTCGCGGGCCAGAGATGTGAACGTCATAGATACGCTAACCAGTACCAACTGGACGCCACAATTGGGCCAATTTGGCATATGGCCGCTGCTTTATGGCACATTAGCCACCAGTATCATCGCCATGTTTGTGGCCTTGCCGATAGGATTAGCTACGGCCATCTACCTGAGCGAATATGCCTCGGAGAAAGTGCGCAGTACGCTCAAGCCCATACTGGAGATATTGGCCGGTATTCCCACCGTGGTGTATGGCTTTTTTGCGCTGGCCTTTATGACCCCGCTGCTGCGCTCCATTTTTGGCGTAGACAACGTGCAAATTTTCAATGTCATGTCAGCGGGTATTGTGGTGGGCATTCTCATTGTGCCGCTGATGAGTTCCATGAGCGAGGATGCGCTGCACGCTGTGCCCCGCGCCTTGCGTGAAGCGGCTTATGGGCTGGGCGGCACCAAGCTGGAAGTGTCACTCAAGATAGTTACGCCGGCCGCACTCTCTGGTATTGCCGCTGCTTTTGTCGTCTCCATTTCCCGCGCCATCGGCGAGACGATGGTAGTGGCCATTGCTGCCGGTTCCGGCCCCAGGAATTTTACGTTTGGCCGGGATGATCTTTTTGGTTTTATCCTGAATCCGTTTCTCTCAGCAGAAACGATGACCGGACACATTGTGCGCATCAGCGGCGGCGACCTGAGTTATGACTCCATAGATTACAACAGCCTCTTTGCCATTGGCCTCATGCTGTTTTTGATGACGCTGCTGCTGAACATTGTGGCCCGTTATTTTGTGAACAAATACCGGGAAGTGTATGAGTAAAGAAGTTCAACTTTTCCCAAAAAGTTGAACTTCTCCAGGTTCTTATGGGCAAATTAGACAATCAACCACAGCGTTTTTTTCAGGATGAGGATACCGGTTACCCAGAAGGGGAAGCGATCAAACGGCAGATCAATGCGCGGAACCGGCGCGGTCTGTGGTGGCGCATCTTTTTCATGTTTGCGCTGCTGATGGCCATTGCTTCATTGGTGGCGCTGCTGGCCACAATTGTGAATGATGCCTTTGGTTATGTGGTGGTCATCAACAAAGAAGACCCGGAGCGGCTGGCGCTGGATGTGGTGGCTATGCAATTGTTGAGCGCCAGCAACACTGTTTCTAGCGAAGATGACAATGAACTGGCCGCCGGTATCGCCGCCAACCCTGATGGGATTGGCTTTTTTGGCAGAGCCTATTACCAGCAGAATCAGGACAGCTTGCGGTTGGTGGCGATAGATGGGGCGCTGCCGAATGAAGAAACGGCCGTGTCCGGCGCATATCCCCTGGCCCGCCCCCTCTTCCTCTACACCACTGCCGATATTTTAAGCAACAACCAGGCAGCCAACGTCTTTATGAACTACCTGTTGACCAACGTCAACGCGGAAATTGAACAGGTGGGGTATTTGCCCACCAGCCAGGAAGACCTGACCTTCTCGCAGCGAAACTGGATCAAAGCCAACGCCGGTTTGGGCCTACAGCCCGGCCAGTGGGCGGCCATCAACCCTTCCGGTATCCTGGGCAACTTTACCATTGCCGGGAGTTCCACCGTTTTTCCACTGACCGAACATATGCTGGCCGCCTACACAGCCGCCGGCTATGAAGGCACGTTTGCCAACCAAAGCCTGGGTACCACGGCCGGTATCGCCGCTTTTTGCGCTGGCCAGGCGGATATAGCCGCCGCCAGCCGCCCCATCCAATCAGGGGAATTTGAAACGTGCCGCAAAAACGGCCGTTTCCCCCAGGAATTCCGCGTGGGTACCGATGCTCTGGCCGTGGTGGTCAGCGCCCAAAACGACTTCGTGACCGACCTCACCCAGAAACAACTCCAAGAAGTATTTACCACCGCCGAAACATGGGCCGACGTGAACCCGGCCTGGCCGGATGAACCCGTCTACCGCTTCATTCCCGGCGCGGACAGTGGCACGCTGGACTTTTTCACCGATGCGGTCTATGACGCCCGTCTATCTGACCTCTCCAAAGAAGAACTGGCGCGTCTGCTGGCGGCCAACATTACCGTTGGCCGCGGCCGCGCCCTGGAGCGGGAACAGCGTTTTTTTGAAAATGCGCTGCTTTTTGAATCACCGGATTTGTGGAACGAGGTATGTGCCCAGCCGTCCGCTACCCGCCCCACCGGCTGTACTGCCCCGGTACGCAGCCAGGATAACATCTATGACCTGCTAATGGCGGAAGTGGTGAAACCAGACGTGGTAAAAACCTATACGCTGCTCAACAGCATCTTAAACCGGCGCGCCATTCAGGCGGAAGCGGCCGAAAGTTACCCCAATGGCGACCTGGAATTTCGCGCCTGGGTTAACCGGGACTTTGTGACCAATGCGCAGTCCAGCACGCCAGAACTGGCCGGGGTGCGCACCGCTATTCTCGGCTCGCTGTTTGTGATTGCCGTTACTATTATTTTTTCCTTCCCGGTGGGGGTAGGCGCGGCCATTTATCTGGAAGAGTATGCCGCCGATAACCGGCTGAACCGGCTGCTGCAAACGAATATCAACAATCTGGCCGGGGTGCCTTCCATTATCTATGGCATGTTGGGGCTGGCTATTTTTGTGCGGGCGCTGGAATCGTTTACCAGCGGGGCGGCTTTTGGAGCGGTGGCGGATCCGACGACGGCTAACGGCCGTACTATCCTCTCCGCCGGTCTCACCCTGGGGCTGCTCATCTTGCCGCTGCTGATCATCAATGCCCAAGAGGCGCTGCGGGCGGTGCCCAATTCACTGCGGCAGGCCGGG
Source organism: Anaerolineae bacterium (assembly GCA_019637635.1). GTDB lineage: Bacteria > Chloroflexota > Anaerolineae > Promineifilales > Promineifilaceae > CAADGU01. The sequence goes on along the minus strand of JAHBVI010000188.1, from coordinate 956 downwards.
CTGGCCCTGGGCGCTACCAAATGGCAGACCACCTGGCACCACGTCTTGCCGGTGGCGCTGCCGGGCATTCTCACCGGCACCATCCTGGCCGTCTCCCGCGCCATTGGCGAGACGGCGCCGCTGGTGGTGGTGGGCGCTTCCACCTTTATCGCCCTGGACCCCACCGGCCCATTTTCTAAATTCACCACCCTGCCGATTCAAATTTATCAATGGACATCCCGGCCACAGGCAGAGTTCCGCAACATTGCCGCCGCCGCCATTTTGGTGTTACTGGCGATGCTGCTGGCGTTGAATGCGACGGCCGTGTATTTGCGGAATCGCTATTCGATAAGAATGTAGGGCGATTTTGCAAAATCGCCCTACGGAGAAGATAACTATGACTAACACAGTCCACACGAACGGACATATCGCTATTAGAGCGAACAACATGCACGTGTATTACGGCAATTTTCGCGCCGTGAAAGGCATTACGCTGCAATTTCCCTCCCACCAGATTACGGCGCTCATTGGGCCGTCTGGCTGTGGCAAAAGCACCGTGCTGCGCTCCTTTAACCGCATGAATGACCTGGTAGCCAGCGCCCGTGTGGAAGGCGAGGTGCTGTATCACGGCAATAATATCTACGATAGCAGCGTGGACCCGGTGGAAGTGCGCCGCCACATCGGCATGGTATTCCAGAAACCGAACCCCTTCCCCAAGAGCATCTACGACAATGTGGCCTGGGGCGCGCGTGTCAACGGCTTCAAAGGCAATATGGATGATCTGGTAGAAAGTGCGCTGCGCCAGGCGGCGTTGTGGGACGAGGTAAAAGACAAACTCGACCAGAGCGGCTACTCGCTCTCCGGTGGGCAGCAGCAGCGGCTGTGCATTGCCCGCACCATCGCCGTGAAACCGGAGATCATCCTGATGGACGAACCCACCTCGGCGCTAGACCCGGTGGCTACGCTCAAGATTGAAG
>JAHBVI010000187.1 GCA_019637635.1 Anaerolineae bacterium | reverse complement strand
TGGCGCAATGGTATGATTCATTCATCTGAAATGCCTGATCTCTCTGGGTTTGAAACCGGAAACGGGGATGACCACTCCCTGACGCAAACAATTGCGAACGTATTACGGCACATCGAAAAAGATGGCCTGGATATTGAACGCATCATGGACGCGGTGGTGGAAACGGCCGTGCGCTACTTCGATGCCTTTGATGGCAGTCTCATCATCATCAACGAAGCCCAACTAATCGAACAAACCTGTTACTACCAGGACGAACCCCACCGCCACAAACCAGACGTCTTCTTGCAAGACGTCATGCGGGATGGCGTCGCCGGTTGGGTCATCCGTAAACGGCGGCCCTACCTGGCAGCGGATACACACAGCGATAAACAGTGGCTCAAGCGCCCCGGCTTGCCCACGAACAGTTCCTCCCAATCAGCCATGTCTGTGCCTTTGCTCACACGGGGGCGGGTGATCGGTGTGTTAACCCTGCACCGCCAAAATGTGCCCCCCTTCACCCCGGAAGACGTTGAATTATTGGCAAATTACGCCAACGAAGCCGCCAGCCACGTGGAAAATGCCCGTCTATTTGCCGCTTCACAAAGGCAGTTGCAAATTGCCGCCTTGCTCAATGAAGCCAGCCGCGCCATCAATTCCTCCTTAGACCTTACCGAAATCATGAAATCCTTGCTGCTGCAAATGAACGAGTTTCTCAATGCAGAAGCTGTCTCCATTGCCCTGGTGGATGAACACAGCAAAGAACTGGTTTACCAGATTGCCGCCGGTGTGGGCGAAAATGAGATTCGCGGTTTGCGCATACCGGCCAATCGGGGTATATCGGGCTGGGTATTAGAACATTGCCAACCCGTGCTGATCCCCGATACCAGCCGCGACCCCCGATACCAGCCGAACCTGGGTGACAGCCGCACCGGGTACCCCACCCGCGCCATGATTTGTGCGCCCATTCAATATAAAGGTGATGTCTTAGGCACCATCCAGGCGATCAATCCTTCGGAAGGGTCGTTTATGGAACAAGACCTGGATTTGCTGATGAATCTGGCCAATATCGCCAGCACGGCCATTGCCAATGCCAAACAATTTGCCCGCACCCAGGCCGCCGAAGCGCAGTACACCAGCCTGTTTCAAGATACCATTGACCCCATCATCCTGACGGATTTGGACGGATATATTACCCAGGTTAACCGCCGCGCCACCCAGCTATTGCGCTATAAACACCAAGAATTGTTGGGTAAACATATCAGCCAGCTTCATGAGCCGGGTGCAGAACTGCTGAAGGCCAGCGCCATACAAAGTGATACGGTTCGCGTTTTCACCAGCAAAATTGTGACCCAAGATGGGCAGTCGCTTTCGGTGGAGGTGTATGCCCGGCGCACCCTTTTTGAGCAGAGCGAAATTTTGCAGTGGATTTTCCATGACATCTCCAAGCACGTGGAACTGGAAGAGATGCGCCGCGATTTAACGGCGATGTTGTTCCACGATCTGCAAAGTCCACTGGGGAATGTTATTTCCAGCCTGGAACTGCTTTCGTATGAAATACCGCCCATGGATCCCGGTTCGCCGCTGCTTTATATGCTGGATATTGCCAAACGCAGCAGCGAGCGGCTGCAAACGTTGGTGCGCTCGTTGCTGGATATTAACCGGCTGGAAGCGGGCAATCCGATCATCGAGCGGACGCTGGTGGACATTTATGATCTGGTGGACGAGGTGCGGGAGATTGAGCGCCCGAACTTTGAACAGCGCCGGGTGTTGTTTGTGGAGGCGCTGGCGCCGGCGCTGCCCGATGTTTATGTGGAAGAGGATATGATTCGCCGGGTGCTGGTTAATTTGGTGGACAATGCCTTGAAGTACAGCATGGAAGGGCAGCAAATTACGATAGCGGCGGAGTTGACCGAAGATCAGAGCGGTGTGCTATTTTCGGTGAGTGACCAGGGTATGGGTATCCCGGTGGAGTTCCGGCAATCTATTTTTGAGAAGTTTGAACGGATTAAACGGAGCGGCGGCGATTCCAAAGGGTTAGGATTGGGGCTGGCGTTTTGCCGGCTGGCGGTGGATGCGCACAACGGCCGTATCTGGGTAGATGATGCTCCCGGCGGCGGCGCGTGCTTCCGGTTTACCATCCCGTTCAGAGTGCCTGATGATTTTCGTAAGCAGTAGAAAGATATTTGGGAGATTGGAGATTGGGGATTAGAGATTGGAAAGGTGGCACAATCTCCAATCTCTTAATCTCCAATCTCCATTGCGTGCCTATGACCACCAAACGACTATATTATGAAGATGCCTATACTACCCGCTTTAAGGCGCGGATTGTGGAACGGGTGCGGGTGGAAAATGACACGGCCGTCGTTCTGGACAAAAGTTACTTCTACCCCACCTCCGGCGGGCAGCCCTTTGACAAGGGGTTCATCAATGATGTGCCGGTTTTGGATGTGACCATCCGCGAAAAAGATGGGGCTTTGCTGCACTGGATTAGCAAAGGGGACATCTGGTCGGACGATATTGTGGCCGATATTGATTGGGCGCGCCGTTTCGACCATATGCAGCAGCACACAGGCCAGCACATTTTATCGCAGGCATTTATTCGGGTGGCAAACGCCGAAACGTTGAGTTTTCATTTGAGCGACGAGACGGTGACGATTGACCTGGAAGCAACGGCCGTGCAGCCCGAACACATTGAGCAGGCTGAGTTTCTGGCGAACCAGGTGATCTGGCAAAATCGGCCGGTGCGCATCCGCGCCGCCACCACAGAAGAGGCGCAGCAACTGCCCTTGCGCAAGATACCACCGGGGCGCGACGGCCGTTTGCGCCTGATTGAGATTGAGGATTTTGATATTACCGCCTGTGGCGGCACTCACGTCAATGCAACCGGGGAAGTCGGCCTGATAAAAATTGTCAAATTGGGACGGGTGGGGACGAATTTGCGCGTGGAGTTTTGCTGTGGGCGGCGGGCGCTGCAAGATTACCGGCAGAAAAACAGTGTGGTGAATCGGTTGACGGCCGTGTTAACCACCGGCGCCGATGAAGTGGTGGACTCCGTCACCAGATTGCAGGAGGAAGTAAAAGAAGCCCGGCGGCAGATTAAACGCCAACAAACCAGCCTCATTCAATTGGAAGCCGACAACCTGCTGGCCCAGGGAAAGAAAAAAAACGCCACCACCATCATCACCCGTGTTTATGCTGACGCCGAAAGCGACGCAGGCCACCTGCGCACCCTGGCCTCCCGCCTGACCAAAGAGGACAATGTGGTCGCCCTGTTGGGATTAGCCGGTGAAAAATGCATCCTCATTTTCAGTCGTTCGGCAAACGCACCCGGCGATATGAACCAGCTGATCAAACCCTCTTTGCAGATGTTAGGTTCAGCTTCCGGCGGGGGTACAGCCGAGATGGCGCAGGGGGGCGGCCCCGCAGCCAACGGGGAACGAGTGGAACAGGCCATTGCGCGGGCGGAAAGATTGCTGTTGGGGCAGTTGTAGGGTAATTGCGTAATTACCCGATTACTCGGTTACCCAATCACCTCCCGTCATGCAACAAATCGCCGACAACGTCTACATTGAAACAGCCTACGAAGGCGTCAACGTTGGCGCCGTGATCACCGGTCAAGGCATCATTGCCATAGATGCGCCCACCTATCCCCGGCAGGCGCGTGATTGGGCCATGCGCCTGCAAACACTCTCCCCCCGGCCGGTTATTTTCACCGTCCTCACAGATTATCACAGTGACCGCATCTTAAACGCCCGCTGGCTCAATGCGCCCATCATCGCCCATCAAGTGACCGCCGAGAAGCTAGACAACTACATCAAACGCTACCCGGCCAATTTGCTGGAAAACATGGCTGCCCGCAACCCGTACCGCAGCCGGGAAGCAAGCAGCGTTTCTATTGAAAAAGCAGCCATTCACTTCACCGGTTCATTTCATTTACACAAAGGGGGGGTGCATTGCCAATTACTGGCAGCGCCAGGGCCAACGTCCGGCAATTTGTGGGTTTATTTGCCCGCGAAAGGCGTTCTGTTTGCCGGAGATACTGTGACCACCGGCCAGCACCCAATGTTGTTGGAACCCGTGAGCGACCGATGGCTGCAAACGCTGCAGCGGCTGGAGAGTTGGCCGGACGCGCCGCTGACCGTTGTGACGGGGAGGGGGATGATACAAACGGAAGCCGATATTGTGCCCATTCGCGCTTATTTACAGCACATGCAAGAGCGGGTGAGAAGCCATGTGGCCGCGGGGAATGGGCGGGAGGACACGGCCGTATACATCCCTGAATTTCTGACCATGTTCCCCATAAACGAACTTCCCCTGGATTGGCTTCGCCAGCAAATCAAATGCAGTTTGGATCATATCTATGATGAGATACAATTGGGGCAGAGCAATAGAAAATCCAACGTAATGTAAATTCCCAACCGTAAACAAGTAGCCGCTCGTAAATAACTTCATCATCTATTAGCAATTTCAGACCAGAGATTGGAGACGGGCAAACTCTCAATCTCTGTTTTATAATTTCTGTTTGGTTTTGATAGTTCAGGGCTTCATTTGGTTTTTGGAAGTTGAGGAAGAAGGTGAGGAGAATGCAGGCAGGTACCCATGCCTTACAGGTAGTCCCATTTTTTGTCAATCTTAATCCTGAAGAAGTAGAGAACCTTTCCCGGCTGCTGGTGGTGCGCCGTTTTAGCGCCGGGCAGATTGTGTTCCATCATGGCGACCCGGGGGGATTGTTGTATATCGTCAGCAAGGGCCGCGTCAAAATTACCCATTCCACGCCAGACGGGCAGGAGGCGATGCTGGCGATTGTGGGCGTGGGCGACTTTTTCGGCGAACTGGCGCTGTTGGATGATTCACCCCGGTCGGCGACGGCCGAAGCATTGGAAACAACAGAAACGTTGACGCTGCACCGCGAAGATTTTATGCGCTTCATTCAGGCCAATCCGGACTTTTCCCTCCACGTGCTGCAAACAATGGCCCGGCGCATCCGCCGCCTGAATAATCAGGTAAGTGATATTTTCTTCCTGGATTTACCGGCGCGGCTGGCGCGGCAGTTGTTGGAACTGGCCGACGAACACGGCCGTACCACCCCCGAAGGCATCACCATTCAAATTGCCCTCACCCAAACCGACCTGGCGGAAATGACCGGCGCCACCCGCGTCAGCATCAACAAGGCATTGGGGCGTTTCCGGCGGGCGGGCTGGGTGAAGGTGAACGGCCGTAAATTCACCATCGTCAAACGCCAGGAACTCGCCAACCTGATCCAACTCTCCGGCGGCACCATTTGAAATTCAGAAATTAGCAGATTAGCCCCGTAGGCCAATTTGGCCAAATCGCCCCACCCACGCAAGGACACATGCTAACAACACTCTCCCACACACTGCAAAAGTATGCCAAAGGCTGGTTAATCCTGATCCTCTTTGCTCTGGAACTTTTATTCAACGCCCTCATTTTGCCACGAACCCAGGCCCGGCTGGTAGCAGAATCCGGCGGCACAGGCCCCATTGACCTGCAATTCTTCTACACCCCTGAAAAAGTCTATGAGATGATTGCCTCTTACGGCGAAGCCGGTCGCGCAGCCTACCGCACCTTCGAGTTAACCGGTGACATCATCTATCCCATCGTCTACACGCTGCTGTTCAGTTTGCTGATCACCTGGTTGTTCCAGCGTGGCTTTGCTCCTGACAGCGCCATGCAGCGGTTAAACGTAGTTCCTTTTGGCGCGTTTATCTTTGACTTGCTCGAAAATCTGTGCATTGTGCTGATGCTCTCGTTGTATCCATCCACACCTGCCATCATTGCCTGGTTGGCCACGATCTTTACGATGATCAAATGGAGTTTTGCCGGGGTGAGCATTGTGCTGTTACTGGTGGGTCTGGTCATGGCCTTGAAGAATCGCTTCAAGCGACAGATATGACACACAAATGGTGCAGATAAGAGAAATTGCAGAGAGTGATGCAGCTAACTTTCTTGCTCTCTGCCAGCAGCTTGACCGGGAAACACAATTCATGCTGCTGGAGCCAGACGAACGGGTAATCACTCCGACCGAACAACAGACATATCTCGCCGCGATCCTTGCCACCGACTATCACACCATTTTTGTAGCCGAAAATGACGGCCGTCTGGTTGGCTACCTGGAAGCAGAAGGCGGCGTGTATCGTCGCAATCGGCACTGCGCTCACATTGTCATTGGCATCCTTCAGACATTTGCCGGGCAAGGTATCGGCGTCAGGCTCTTTGCCGAACTTGAGGTATGGGCGCATCGTCAGAAAATCCACCGCCTGGAGTTAACGGTGATGGCTCACAACGAACGCGCCATTCGCCTTTATCAGAAAGTCGGTTTTGAAATCGAAGGCACTAAACGCCATTCACTCTATGTGAACGACGCTTATGTTGACGAGTTTTACATGGTGAAATTGTTGCCCTGAAGGCAAACACAAAAAAGTTGCCGGTCACTGTGACCGGCAACTTCTATTTTGGCTGCACCGATGACGCACCGGCGTCCTCACGGAAACATTACGGCGCTACCACAAACGGCCCGGCATTGCCAATGGCAGTGTCTGGCGGGCCAGCCCAACAGACCATGTACAACAAGCCTTCTTCAACCTGGAGGTATGTATACGTCTGGCGTTCGTTTGGCCCTAACTCTTCCAGGAAACCGAAATGCGACCAGGACGGCGGACCGCTGGCTTTGTAGTGCGTTGTGGCCATCAGATCGATCAGGTCTTTGCCCTCATCCAGCGTGAAGAACGACACAGCGTATTTCTCCCAGTTTTGATCCTGCACTTCCGCATTCACAATCAACTGGCCTGCTTGCAGCGTCATAGGGCCATCATAGGCGCAGGTGTTGTTGGCAATGGTAATGGTCACTTCCGAAACCGGCGTTTCGTCTGATTCGGGCGGGGGCTGCACGGCCGTTGCCAGTTCCGGCATCACCTCATACAGGATGGGTTTGAATTTAGCCAGCGATTCCTCTGTGACCGTGGAGACATACAACGTAATTTTGCCATCCTTCACCACGAAGACCTCATGCCAATTGTTCGGGGCGACGCCTAGCTCGCGGGTGAAATCCATCCAGGTTTTGCTTTCGGTGTAAACCACGCCATCCTCTACCCGTTCTGGAACCGCTTCCCACACAAAGTGCTGCCCGGTGCAGCACTCTTCCAGAAAAGTTTGGAACTGCGCCTTGCCCCAATAAATCTCCATGCCGGTGGGCGGCAACCCGATGAAGTAGGCCATCATGTCGTCGGCCACCAATTCCGCCGCGCCAGCATAATCTTCAGCATTGACGCGCGCGATCATCTCCAGGACAACGGCCGTTGCCGGATCAATGGCCGGTGTGGGGGCAACCGGCTCGCTTGTTGCCGTGGGCACGGCTGTAGCCGCCGCCGTAGCCACCGGAACCGGCGTCGGCGCAGCCTGGCTGCCCGAACCGCTACAACCCACAAGCGCCAATACCACCAATAAACCAATTACCATAGGCAGTTTAAGCTGATTTTTCACGGTACACTCTCCTTTTTTGTAAACGAAATAAACGTCTCAGAGCAGAACCAGCGGCTTTGTGCCTGGTCAGCCCTGGGAAGGCAAAGGAGGCACGGCCGTTGCCGCCCTCTTTCGCCAGCCGATGCACCTCCCCCTCTTGCAGCCGCTCCTTCACCCGATGCTTTTGCCATTCAAAATTGCTGTCCATCGTCTGCTCCTTTTTGACTACAGCCTACCCGATTCCCGGCTGCAAAATTTGACAAAACTTGCCAGAATTCCCCATCCGGCCCGAAAAAGTCGTATACTGTCCTTCAGACCAGACCCATTGCCTGTCTGGTCTAAGGGGGCAATATGACAACCGCACACATCACCTTCGCGTTAGACCGTTTCACCACCTTTGGCGATCTGCTCAAATATCTCCGCCGCCGCGCCGGTTATACCCAGCGTGAACTTTCCATCGCCGTGGGCTACAGCGACACCCAGATTTCCCGCCTGGAACACAACGAGCGCCTGCCCGACCTGGCTACCCTCACCGCCCGCTTCCTACCCGCCCTCAACCTGGACAAGGAGCCAGAAGCCGCCGCCCGGCTGTTGGAACTGGCAACGGCCGTACGCCGCGAAGACGCCCCCGCCGCCGGGCTGCCTCCCTACAAAGGGCTGAACTATTTCGACGAAAGCGACGCGGAACTATTCTTCGGCCGCGAAGCGTTGACCCAACACCTGGCTGCGCGCACGACCGGGCAGGCAGATGCCAACCAGCGTTTTCTGGCCGTCGTGGGCGCTTCCGGCAGCGGCAAATCATCCGTCGTGCGCGCCGGGTTGATTCCGGCGCTGCGCTGGCAGCCCCACACTTCCGGCTGGCCCATTTTCGTACTCACCCCCACTGCCCACCCGCTGGAAAGCCTGGCAGCCGGTCTGCACCGCGAACTGCCCACCGGTTGCCCCGCGCGCAAATTTGGGGATGAACTGGCGCAGCAGCCAGCCAGGCTCAGCCAGGCCCTGGGCAGCCTGGCGCAAACGGCCGTTGCCGCCCACACCCTGTTCGTCATTGACCAATTTGAAGAACTGTTCACCCTCTGCCGCAGCGAAGCCGAACAACTGACCTTTGTGCAAAATCTGACCACTGCCGCCAGCCAGCCGGGGGGCACGGCCGTGATCCTGGTTGTCCTCCGCGCCGATTTTTACGCCCACTGCGCCCGCTTCGACCAGCTTCGCCAACTGCTGGCTCAACATCAGGAATACATCGGCCCTATGAACACCGACGAACTCCGCTGCGCCATCGAAGAACCGGCGCGGCGTGGCCATTGGCAATTCGAGCCGGGGCTGGTTGACCTGTTGCTGCACGACGTAGGCGCGGACGCCGGGCGCAGTCCCGAACCCGGCGCGCTGCCCCTGCTCTCCCATGCCCTGCTGTCTACCTGGCAGCGGCGGCGCGGCCATACCCTGACCCTTAGCGGCTATGCCGCCTCCGGCGGTGTGCGTGGCGCTATTGCCGAAACGGCCGAATCCGTTTTTTACGACCAACTAGACCGGGAACAGCGCCAGATTGCCCGCCAGATTTTCCTGCGCCTGACCGAACTAGGCGGCGGCGAGGTCATGGCCGACACCCGCCGCCGCGTGAGCATCAACGAACTGCCCTCCCGCCCCGAAGATAAAGAAGCTGTGCATCAGGTACTCAGCGCCCTGGCCGACGCCCGCCTGGTAACAACCGACCAGGATGCGGCCGAGGTGTCCCATGAGGCGCTCATCCGTGAATGGCCGACGCTGCGCGGCTGGCTGGAAGAAGACCGCGAAGGGCTGCGTCTGCATCGCCATCTCACCGAGGCCGCCCAGGAATGGGACGCGCTGGAGCGCGACCCTGGCGGCCTGTACCGGGGGGCGCGGCTGGCCCAAGCGGCAGAATGGGCGGCGCAGCATCCAGAGGACGTCAATGTGTTGGAGCGCGCCTTTCTGGAGGCGTCGCAATCGCTGGCAGAAAAAGAGGCGTGGGAGCAAGAAGCGCAGCGCCAACGGGAATTGGAAGCGGCGCGCCGGCTGGCGCTGGCGGAGCAGGCGCGCGCCCAGGAACAGTTGTCGGCCAATAGACGCCTGCGCCGGCGGGCCGCCTGGCTGGCCGTGGTTCTGTCCGTTGCCGGGGTGTTGGTGGTCACGGCCGTTCTCTTCGGTTGGCGCACGGCCCAGGCCGAGCGCCTGGCCTCTTCACGCGAATTGGCGGCGGCGGCCGTCACTAACCTGGACGTGGACGCCGAACGCAGCCTGCTGCTGGCCCTGGAAGCGTTGGCCCTGGCCGACACTCTGGAAGCGCGCAATGCGCTGCATCAAGCCCTGCCTGAACTGCATCTCTTACGCGCCATTCCGGCGCATGACCGTGGTGTCCCGGACCTGGCCTTCAGCCCCACTGGCGACCGGATCGCCAGCATGGGCGTGTTTGGTGAATTCACCATCTGGGAAATCGGTTCCGGCCAACCACTGCTCCACGTGCAGGATGATGCGATTGAGTTTGGCAACAGCATCGCCTTTAGCCCAGACGGCCGTTTGCTGGTGATGGCCGGCATGACCAATGTTGTTTTCTGGGATGCGGCTACCGGCGAAAAATTGTTCGCTTTGGCCGGGGAGTCGGTGGGGGCGACGCTTGGCTATAACCTGGGGGTGGGGCAAATCAGTTTCAGCCCGGATGGGGAGCGGCTGGCAGTGGCGAACATGGACGGCGTCTCCAAAGTTTGGGACCTGGCCTCGCAGCAAGTTGTGTTGACCTTGCCGCCATTGGGGCTACCGGCCAAAGCGATTGCTTATCAGCCAAACGGCCACTTCGGCAAGCTCAGTGCTGGCAGTTTGCTGGCTACGGGCGGCGACGAGGGCATTATCACGGTGTGGGATGCCATTACCGGTACGCCCGTCTACACGCGGACGTTGGGCGGCATTATCCACAGCGTCACCTTCAGCCCCGATGGGCAGTGGGTGGCGGCGGCCAGTGAAGATGGCAGCGCCAAAATTTGGGGCGCGGCCGATGGACAAGAACTGGTCAGCCTACCGCGCCTGACGGGGATGTATGATCTGGCGTTTCTGGCCGACGGCCGTTTAGCCACTGCCGGTCAGGATGGCGTCACCCGTGTTTGGGATGCCGTTACCGGCCAACAACTGCTCAATCTGGCCAGCGGCGCCAGCACTGTCATTAGCGTGGTCGGCAGCCCGGATGGGTCAATGATTGCTACCGGCAGCTATGACGGCCAGCTTCGGCTGTGGGATGCCGCGCCAGGGCATGAACTACTGACCGTCCCGGCGCATCAGGCGATTGTTTGGAACGTGGCTTACAGCCCCGACGTCCGTCAGGTCGCTTCGGCCAGTGTGGATGGCACAGTGAAGGTGTGGCAGGCTGAGACGGGGCAGTTGCTACACACGTTAACCGGCAGCAGCGAATTCGGCGGTTTTACCGGTCTGACCTACAGCCCGGACGGCGCATATCTGGCAGGGGGTGGCTTAGATGGCACGGTATGGTTATGGCACGGCCGTACCGGAGAACTGCTCAAAACCCTGACCGGCCATACCAATATGGTGGTAGGGCTGGCTTTTGCACCCGATGGTTCACGGCTGGCAACTGCCAGTTGGGATAGCACCGCCAAAGTGTGGGACCTGGCCTCTGGCGCGGAAGTGACCACCTTCAGCGGCCATCCCGCCCCTGTGCTGATCAGCAATATCGTTTTCAGCGCGGACGGCCGTAGCGTTTTCACCGGCGCGGACGATACCTTTGTGCGCCAGTGGGATGCGGCCACCGGCGCGGAAATTCGCGCGTTTGCCAACGACGGCAAAGATGTTTATGGCGTCGCGCTCAGCCCCGACGGGCAAACGCTGGCGATGGGCGACCAGGACGGGATGATCACGCTGTGGGCTGTGGCCTCCGGCACGAAGCTGCGTGCGTTTGGCGGCCATGCCGGGCTGCTGCTGCGGCTGGCATTCAATGCCGACGGTACGCGCCTGGCTTCAGCCGGTTTTGACCGGCAGGCCAAAGTGTGGGACGTTGCCAATGGCGAAGAGTTGTTCAGCCTGTATGGGAATCTGAGCAATGTTTTTGGCGTCTCGTTCAGCCCGGCTGACGACCATCTGGCGACGGCGGGGGCGGATGGCACGGTGCGGTTTTACACATTAAATGTTGACGAACTGGTGGCCCTGGCTCAATCCCGCCTGATGCGCGGGCTGACCGACCAGGAATGTCGCAAATTCTTACATGAAGAAAGCTGCCCGTGACGGATACTGCCCATAATGGTAAGATGAGCAGTATGGCAACCAATGTTCCCCAACTACAAATTGAAAGCCGCGCCGAATGGCGGCAATGGCTGATCCAGAACCATGCCCAACGTGACGGTGTCGGACTGGTGACGTTCAAAAAGCATTGCGGCCACAAACACGTCTCCTACAACGACATTGTGGAAGAGGCGTTGTGTTTTGGCTGGATTGATAGTGTGGCCGGTAAAGTGGATGAAGACCGCACCATGCTCCGGTTCACGCCCCGCAAGCCAGGAAGCGGCTGGTCTCAACCTAACAAAGAACGGGTGGAACGTCTGATAGCCGCCGGATTGATGACGGCTGCCGGACTTGAAAAGATCGAAGCCGCCAGACAAGATGGTTCCTGGAACAGTCTGGATGCCATCGAACGGCTGGAAATCCCTCCTGACCTGGAAGCGGCATTGGCCGCTTATGATGCTGCCCGCGCCCACTTTGACGCTTTTCCCCGCTCGGCCAAACGGATCATCCTGGTATGGGTTGCCAGCGCCAAAAAGCCGGAAACACGCGCTAAACGCATTGCCGAGACAGCCCGGCTGGCGCAAGACAATATCCGCGCTGCTCAGTAACGGCCGTCGTGAACCCACCGAACGGTTCATTAACCTGTTTGGAATTCCCTCCCCCTTTGGCTACAATCCCCGCTTGTTTGCGCGCTGTTTGCGCCTTATGTGAAGCGCGTAAGA
>JAHBVI010000186.1 GCA_019637635.1 Anaerolineae bacterium | reverse complement strand
GGGCAAAGAGGAGGGTGGGCAACGGCCGTAAACCATCCCGGCTGTACAACCAGATAGCCGCCAGACTAAGCGCCGCAAAGGCAGTCGTTTCCATGCCCGCCAGCCCGGCCCACACAAAACGCCCGGCCAACAGCGCACCCAATGCGGCTATCAGAGCAATCCATTGATTACCGCCAGCCCAGCGGGTAAACCCATAGGCCAGCCAGACGGCCAGCAGCATAAAACCGGCGCTCAAGATGAGGGCAGTCACCAAAAAATGGTAGGCTTCCACCGTCAACAGGCCGACGCCCGCCAGCAGCAGCGTCCACAAGGGGGCCGTGGAACCTGGTTGCGGCTCGCCGGGGTTATAGCTGAAGCCGTGCCCCTGGCTCAGGTTGCGGGCAAATTGCATATGTATCCAGGCGTCGTCCAGCGGCGCGCCCAACTGCCCGCCGGTAATCGCCAGCGCGGTGCGCAAAAAATAAGCCAATATGAGCAGGGACACGGCCGTGACGCCCCCCCACAACAGCAGCCACCATACTCGTTGCCGCCGGTACGTTTTTGGTGGAAACTCTTTTGTTTCAGTCACGGGGCGCATTAAAACATAGACGCCACAAAACGCCAAATAGACCGCCACTTGCCACCTGCCGCCTGCCACTTTACAATCCTGCTATGAGTGAAGAAGCAATTGTGTTAAACGGCCGTTACCAACTCCTGGAACGGGTGGGCAGCGGCGGCATGGCGGTGGTGTATCGGGCGCAGGATCGGGCGTTGGGGCGCATTGTGGCCATCAAGATGCTGCAAGAGAGCCTGACCAGCGACGAAGGCTTTTTGCGCCGCTTCCAGCGGGAAGCCCACGCCGCCGCCAACCTCACCCACCCCAACATCGTCACCGTGCATGACATTGGCCAGGACGGCCATCGGTATTACATTGTCATGGAGTTTGTAGACGGCCGTACCCTGAAACAACTCATTCGCCAGTATGCGGAAGACGGCCGTTTTATGCCCATCAACCGCGCTCTCGACCTGACCGTGCAAATTTGCAATGGGGTGGGCTATGCCCACCGCGCCAACCTGGTGCATTGTGACGTGAAGCCGCAAAACATCCTGGTGACGCGGGACGAGCAGGTGAAGGTGGCCGACTTTGGCATTGCCCGTGCCATGAGCCAGGCCACGCAGCAGCTCACCACCGACCAGGTGTGGGGCACGCCGCAATACTTTTCACCGGAGCAGGCCGCCGGGGAAATCCCCACGCCCGCTTCGGACGTGTACGCCATTGGCGTGCTTATGTTTGAGATGCTCACCGGGCGGCTGCCCTTCCAGGCGGAATCACACACGGCGCTGGCGCTGAAACATATCCAGGAGCCGCCGCCACCCGTCACTATGTACAATCCGGCCGTGCCCCGGCAGTTGGAGCAAATTATCAGCAAGCTACTGGCCAAAGAACCGGCCGGCCGTTACCGCACCGCCGGGCAGTTGGGGCGCATCCTCAGTACCTACAAAGATCGCAGTCAGGCGGAGACGGGCACGGTTTATCCGCCGCCGATGGTCGCAGGCGCACACCTGTCACAGAGCCAGGCGCCGGTTACATCGCCGCCAACGGCCGTGTCCCCCACCAATGCCCATGTACCCATCGCCGAACAAAAGACACAAATCTATCATCACCAGCCGGCCGATGGCGACGAGTCGCCCACCCAGTCTACACCGGCGCAGCGGGTCATTCGCATTCCGGCCAGCCAGACCCAACCGGGCAATGACTGGACGGCCATCGCCCTGGGCATCATTGCCCTCATCGCCCTGCTGGGTCTGGTGCCGCTCTGGTTTATGGTCTATCTGGCCTGGACGGGGTAGGGGATAGAGGGTGAGCAGGTGAAGGGGTGAGGGGGGTTTTTGTGCTTTTCGCGTTTTGTGGATTAAAGGGAGCGTTCGACATGAAGTGTTGGATAGGGCTGCTGGTCGGTCTGGTGCTGCTGCCGGGTTTCTGGGGGCAGGTGGCGGACGGCCGTATCCTGCTGACCGAGATTTACTACGCCACGCCGGGTGAGGATACGCAGCAGGAATGGGTGGAGATTGCCAATGTGGGCACGGCCGTGTACCCACTGGCGGGTGTGACGCTGACAGACGAGGAGCAGCCCGGCGGACGCGAGGGGGCGGTGCAATTTCCCGAAGGGGCGGTTTTGGCGCCGGGTGCGGTGGTGGTGGTGGCGCAAACGGCCGTTGGCTTCCGCGCCCTCTTTGGTTTTGACCCCGATTATGAGATGGTGGATACCGATACGGCCGTGCCGGACATGCCGCCCAACCCCAACCGGGCGACCGGCCCCTTTGTGCTGAACAACGGCGGCGATGAGGTGATTTTATTGGCGGCCGACGGCCGTTTGCTGGATGCGGTCAGTTATGGCGACAGCGCCCTGGTCCTGAACCCGGCCATTCCCGGCGTCTATCCGGGCCAGAGCATCGCCCGTATCCCCGCTTATTGTGACGGCGACACCGCCGCCGACTGGCAGCCACAAACAACCCCCACCCCTGGCCAGATTCACACCGGCGGCGACTGCGCCGCCGCCCTGCCGCTGCCCACCCCACCCGCCAATGACCTGCCGCCGATTGGCGTGCCCATAGGGGCCATTCAAGGCAGCGGCTCCATTTCGCCCCGTTTTAATGAAGTGGTCACGTTTCGCGGTGTGGTCACAGGGTTGTATGCCGACCGCAACGCCGCCGGGATTACCTACTACACCCTGTTTGTACAAGACCGCCTTGGCGACGAAGATGGCGACCCGGCGACGTCGGATGGCATGGCCGTGTTTTCGGGGCGGCAACGGCCGTCGGTCCAAATGGGCGATCAGGTGCAGGTGCGTGGCCGGGTGACGGAGTTTTTTGGCCTGACGGAGATTGACGATAGCGGTTTGCAGATCACAGTGGAAGCCAGCGGACTGCCGCTGCCGGAGCCTGTCATCATCGCGCCCCCGGCGGATAATGCGGCGCAGGCCGCCTATTTTGAGCCGCTGGAAGGGATGCGGGTAGCCTTTGCCGGGGAAACGCAGGTGGTGGGGGCTACCTTTAGCGGGTGCAGCTTTGCGGTGGTGGACGGCGCTGTGACCGGGTTGCCCCTTGTGCGCCAGCAAGCCGCCGATCCGATAGGGCAGATTGTGCCCATTTTGCATACCAGCGACGTGGATTGCGGCGCTTTTCCTCACGTTAAAACCGGCGACCGGGTGGCCGGATTGGCCGGGCCGCTCATTTACCATTTTGACCAGTTTAAGCTGGTGCAGCAGGAGACAGAGGTGTTAAGGGTCACGGCCGTATCCTATCCCCCCTTGCCCCCACCGCCTTCGCTGGCCGACGGTCAGATCAGCATCGCCCTCTTCAACCTGGAAAACCATTTCGACGCTTTTGATGATACCGGCCTGGCTGAAGAGCCAAAACCGACTCCGGCGGAGATCTCCCACAAAGAGGCCAAAATCGCCCGGCAGATCGTTGAATTTTTGGGTTGTCCGACGCTGTTGGGCGTACAAGAGGTGGAAAACAAAACGCTGCTGCTGGCCCTGGCGCAAACGCTGGCGGAACCGTGTGGGTTTGTGTATGAGGTGACGCACCGCGAAAGCGCCGACATACGCGGCATTGACGTGGCGCTGTTGAGCGATCCCCGAAGGGTGGTGGTGCATAGCGCCGCCTTGCGCCAGACCTGCACGCTATTGGACACGGGCATCACAGATGCGACGGCCGATTGCCCGGCGGGGCAGCAGCCGCTCTTTTCGCGCCCGCCGCTGGCCGTGGAAGTGGTGGTGGACGGCCGTCCGTTCACCGTCATCGTCAACCATTTCAAAAGTAAACGAGGCGGCGAGGCCGAAACCGCACCGCAGCGGTTGGCTCAGGCACAATTCCTCAACGATCTGGCGGCGGATTGGCTGGCGGCCGACCCCCAGGCACGACTGGTGGTGATGGGGGATTTTAACGATTATGAACTGTCGCCCACGTTGCAGGCGTTGACGGCAGACGGCCGTCTCGCCAATGCCCTCTCTACCATCCCATTGCCGGCGCGATACAGCTTCGTTTTCAGCGGCGCGGCGCAGTTGATTGATGGCATTTTGCTGTCCCCGGCGCTGGCGGATGCCCTTGCCTACGCTACCATCCAACACCTGAACGCCGATTACCCCGACGCACTGGCCGCAGACACGGCCGTACCTTACCAGGCCACCGACCACGATCTGGCGCTGGTGGTCTTGAATCTAACGGAAATGCCAGCGCCGCCATTGATGGACAGCACCCCCATTGCCCCAACTCCGGTAAATGAAACAGGCAACGGCCGTTGGTTGTGGTTGTCTGGCGTGGGAATGCTGGTTATAGTGGTGGGGGGGACGGCCGTGTGGTTGGTGCGTCGGAAGTAGTGCCAGGCAAGGGGCTGTTCGGCATTGGTCAATCAAAATAGTTCCTGCCCCTTGCCTGGCACTGCCCACCCGGTTGTGACGCTTTTCACGACCGGCCTATTGCCTCTCTTCCCACTCCCCCGTAGAATGTGCCCATGTCTAAAATGGCACAGGACATTCTCATATTAGAGCCAGACAGGGAGTTTGCCGACCGGTTGGTTCAGGCGCTGCATGAGGTGGGGTCATTCTCCATCTCTGTGGTGCCCACCCTCAAGGAAGCGTGTCTG
Organism: Anaerolineae bacterium; assembly: GCA_019637635.1. Classification (GTDB taxonomy): domain Bacteria; phylum Chloroflexota; class Anaerolineae; order Promineifilales; family Promineifilaceae; genus CAADGU01. The sequence continues at coordinate 7,805 of JAHBVI010000186.1, read as the reverse complement.
CATCTGGTACAGGCGCCCAAAGACCTGGCCTTTGTGCCCGTCGCCGAGGGCGCCAAAATTACCCGCTCCTTGCGCGCCATCCAGCCCGACCTGCGCCTGATTCTACTCACCCCCACCGCCGATGTGGATATTCCCGTCACTTATTCCGGGCGCGTTCAGGGTGTACTCATCAAGCCACTATTGGCCGTAGACCTGCCGGCCATGATGCAAGAGGCACTGGCGCAGCCGTTTTATGTGCGGGAATCGGCGGAACTGGAAGAACCCCGCACCGGGCAGGCATTGGACACGGCCGTGCTGGTGAGTACCCTGCATCAGGCCGAAATGGGGCATTTTATCAAGGCAGCCATCTTTGCCCGCGAACATAAATTGCTGGCATATCGGGGTGATTTGAACGAGCGGGAATGTGCGACGGTGGCCCTGCACGTGGGCAAGGGCTGGTCGGATACCGCTTACCAGGAGCGGCTGCAATTTCTACATTTACCGGCGCGGGCGGGTGATTTGCTGCTCTATACCTGCCAGACGCCGCCCCATTTTTTACTGACGTTGGTGGCGCTGCCAGAGACGCCGGTGGGGGAACTGCGGCGAAATGCCTCGGAATTGGCGGCGCGGCTGGCCGATGTTGCTGGCGGCCGCGCCCAACCGGCCGGGCAAACATTTCGCTTTGCGGCCAATGGGGAGAATGTTCACGGCCGTGTCACCTATGCCATTGTCTGGCGGCCATTAGAGCCGATGGCTGACGCCCTGACGGAGCCGTTGCGCCAGGCGTTGCTGCGGTTGGCAGGAGCTAATGGCTGCGTCCTCAATCACATTGCCATCCAGCCAGACCTCATCCACATTTTAGTTACCTGCCCACCAGGGCGGGACGCCAATTGGATAGCGGCCCTGTTCAAGAGCGGTTCGGAACAAACCATCCAGCAGGAATATGGTGTGGTAGTCAGTTTGTGGGAAGCCGGTTTTTACGCCACCGAAGCAGCCCGCCCCCTGAGCCAGGCTGAACTGGATTTGTTTCTTGAGTATAGTCGTGGGGAGATGATGGATTAGAGATGAGTAAAGATTGAGTCTACTGGAAGCAATCACCACAGAGACACGGAGGCTCAGAGTTTTCTCTGGCAGCATTCTTTGGCTCTCTGCGGTTTTTCCCGCAAGCACAAGATTGGCAATTCATGCCGTGCCAATCTCCCAATCTCCTAGGGCGATTGCATACTCAATTCCCGGCGATTGAAATCGCGGCTACAAACAGCAAAGCCCACCTTCGTGGGCTGGTATCCACCGGGTTTTAGTCGGCGAAGGCCGACTTTGCCTTTTGTTGGTGCAGATTTATCTGCCTTTTCAGGGAGTATGCAATCGCCCTACCCAATCTCCACTAAATTAAGGCACAATTCCCATTCTTGAGGGAAAATAGAAAAAACCTGATCCGTCATCCGTGAGGCGTGACTCGCAATCCGAAGTCCGATCACCGATTACGGATTACCGATAACCACCAATGACTGATTCACCAAAACAAAACCCCAACATCGTCTGGGCGCAGATTTTTGTGGCAGGGTTGGCGCAGGCGGGGCTGACGGCCGTTGTCATTGCCTCTGGTTCGCGCTCCACGCCACTGACCCTGGCTTTTGACGCCCATCCGGCAATTGAGGTGTTTGTGCATCTGGATGAGCGCAGCGCCGGGTTTTATGCGTTGGGCATGGCGCTGGCGTTGGATCGGCCGGTGGCGCTGGTGTGTACGTCCGGCACGGCCGTAGCCAATTTCCTGCCCGCTCTCGTCGAAGCCCGCATGAGCCAGATTCCACTGCTGGCGCTGACGGCTGACCGACCCCCCGAACTGCGCCACAGTGGCGCCAACCAGACCATTGACCAGGTGAAAATTTACGGCGACCAGGTGTTATGGAGCGTGGATGCGCCCGTGCCCCAACCCGACGCGCCGGACGTGGTGCTGCGCCACCTGCACACCCTGGCCCTCCGCGCCTACGCTGCCGCCAACGGCCTGCCCAAGGGGCCGGTGCAGGTGAATTTCCCCTTCCGCGCCCCGTTGGAGCCGGTGAGCGGTAGTCGGTTATCGGTTATCGGTCATCCCTCTGCTTCACCGATTACCGATTACCGATTACCGATTACTCATGGCCTCATCATCTTGCCAGATAACCAGCTTGATTCCCTGGCCGAACTCATAAACGAAAACCCGCGCGGGTTGATAGTGTGCGGGCCGCGTTGTCCGGGTGGGGAGTTTCCGGCGGCGGCGGCGGCGCTGGCGCGAAAGGCGGGCTATCCCCTGGTAGCCGACCCAATTTCCGGGCTGCGCTTTGGCGAATGGGTGGCGGACACGGCCGTACTCAGCGCCTACGAAACCTACCTGCAAACAGCCCCACCCTGGCCGGAACCGCAATTGATTTTGCGGTTTGGGGCCGTGCCCACCTCCAAATGGCTCAACGCCTATCTGGACAAAATCGCGCCCGCCCACCGGCTGCACATCCGCGAAAACGGGGTGTGGGCCGACGACAGCCACCGCACGACGCACTTCATCCAGGCCAACGAAACGGCCGTCTGCCAGCAGCTCATCACCCGTTTACCGCAACGCGACAACGAGGAATGGCTGACGGCCGTGACCACCACCGAGGCCCGCGCCGGGCAGGCGTTAGAAGCCAACCTGTATGACCCCTATTTTGACGGGGCGGTGGTGGCCGATGTGGTAGACTTGTTGCCGCCGGAAGCCACCCTGTTTATGGGGAATAGTTCGCCGATACGACACCTGGATCAGTACGGCCGTGCCCAAGCCAAACCGCTCTTTGCCTACGCCAGCCGGGGCGCCAGCGGCATTGACGGCAACATCTCTACCGCCCTGGGCATCCAGGCCATGCGCCCGCAGCCGCTCGTCGCCGTCCTGGGCGACATCACTTTTTACCATGATTTGAATGGGTTGTTGCAGGTCGCAGGTGGCAGGTCGCAGGTGACAGGTGATGACCTGCAACCTGCAACTTGCCACCTGCCACTTATCATTGTCCTGCTACATAATGACGGCGGTGGGATTTTTAACCGTCTGCCCATTTCCAACGTGGATCCCCCGTTTACTAAACTGTTCCTGACGCCGCATGGCCTGGATTTTGAGCCGGTGGTGCGGATGTTTGGGCTGGAATTTGTGCGGGCAGACGGCCGTGCCCATTTCCGCCAATTGTTGCGTGATAGTTTGAGCGACGGCCGTGCGCGCGTCATCGAAGTGCGCAGCCACAGCCAGACCGACGACCAACGGCGGCGGCAACTTAACAACATCGTCATCCAATCAATTGAGATGGAGGAGTAGGGCATCCTCAGATGCCCGCCCGTTCGCATCCTTCGGAAAGCTCAGGACAAGTTCTGCGGATGCGAACTCCGCTTCGATTTACTGACTCTAAAATCCGCAAAGGACGCGAAAACCCGCGAATAAACCTCTGCGCCTCCGCGTCTCTGCGCTAAAAAATTACCGAGGAGAATTATTTATGACCAACTGGCAAACTGTAAAAGAGTACAGCGACATTACCTATGAAAAGGCAGACGGCATGGCCCGCATCGCCTTCAATCGGCCGGAACGGCGCAACGCCTTCCGCCCGCAAACCATTGACCAGATGATAGACGCCTTCCGCCACGTGTGGATGGATCAGGAAGTGGGCGTTATCCTGCTCACCGGCAATGGCCCCTCGCCCAAAGACGGCGTCCACGCCTTCTGCTCCGGCGGCGACCAAAGTGTGCGCGGCCACGCCGGTTACGTGGGCGACGATGGCGTGCCGCGCCTGAACGTGCTGGAGTTGCAGCGCATCATTCGCACTATGCCCAAAGTGGTTATCGCCCTGGTGAATGGCTACGCCATTGGCGGCGGCCACGTACTGCACGTGGTTTGTGACCTCAGCCTGGCCAGCGAAAATGCCGTCTTTGGGCAAACCGGCCCCATCGTGGGCAGCTTTGACGCCGGCTATGGCTCGGCCACCCTGGCGCGGATCGTGGGTCAGAAGAAGGCGCGCGAAATCTGGTATCTCTGCCGCCAGTATTCGGCGCAAGAGGCGTTGGAAATGGGGCTGGTGAACAAGGTGCTGCCCACCGTCGCCGACCTGGAACGCGAGGGGGTGGAATGGGCGCAGGAAATTTTGCGTAAAAGTCCCATTGCCATTCGTTTCCTCAAGGCGGCCATGAATGCCGATATGGACGGGCAGACGGGGCTGCAAGTGCTGGCGGGTGATTCCACCATGCTGTTTTACATGACCGAGGAAGGCACAGAAGGCAAAAACTCCTTCCTGGAAAAACGCTCGCCAGACTTTGGCCGCTATCCCTGGCGGCCGTGAGCCGTAGGCCGTGAACCGTGAGCCGTAAACCGTGAGCCGTAAGCCGTAATCCGTGAGCCGTAAACCGTAAACCGTAAACCGTAAACCGATTACGGACTACGGAAAACGGATTACGCATTATGGATTACCGATAACGGATAACGGATTACCTGTTTCTAATGTCTCAGTGACTTAGGGGCGGGGGATTGTTACAATAGATGCTATGAACCGGCTGGGAGGGAATGACCAGCCGGTTTTGCAAACTATCAAAAGAGGAGAGCAGTTTCGTCAGGGTGAAGGCTCTGACGGCCGTAAAAAACAATGGTAGCAGTAGGTGACAGTGAATTTCGGTTGCGGCGGAAGGTGGCTGCCTGGGGAATTCATCTCCTGACGGCCAGCGGGGTGGTGCTGGGTTTTCTGGCCATCCTGGCAATTTTTGAAGGACAGTGGCAAATAGCCATGGCCCTCATGCTCATCACTACCATCATTGATGGTTTTGATGGCGCGTTATCTCGCCTGGTGCGGGTGAAAGAGGTGCTGCCCGGTTTTGATGGGGCGCTGCTGGACAACATCGTAGATTTTATGACCTATGTGTTGGTGCCGGCCATCTTTATTTTCCAGGCCAATCTGGTGCCGGAAGCCTGGTTGGTCGTTGTCCCGGCCATCATCTTGTTGTCATCCAGTTACCAGTTTGCCCAGGAAGACGCCAAAACCGAAGATCACTTTTTCAAAGGGTTCCCCTCATATTGGAACATTGTCGTCATCTACTTTGTACTGTTGGGTACGTCGCCCATCTTTAATCTGGCGGTGCTGCTGGCCTGTGGCATCATGGTCTTTGTGCCCATCAAATACCTGTACCCTTCGCGCATGACGGTGGGGCGGGGTATCACCGTCACGCTGACGGTGTTGTGGGTGGGCGTGATGGGGCTGCTCATCTGGCAATACCCCACGTTGAATCAATGGCTCATCGGCGCGTCGCTGTTTTACGTGGCGTATTATGTGATTTACAGTTTGTATGCCAATGTACGGCCGTTAGCCAAACGACCACCAGACAAACCCCTCCGCCGCTCCCGGCGTAAATGAAAAGAGCGCGTACCAACCGGTACGCGCTCTTTTTTTACCGTACATCCCGCCCTACGGCCGTGGCTATCGCCTTCATATCCCGTACCAGATTGGCAAAACGTTCGGGTTTCAGGGATTGACGGCCGTCGGACGACGCCTCTTCTGGCCGGGGATGCACCTCAATAATCACCCCATCCGCCCCCGCCGCAATGCTCGCCTTGGTGATGCTTTCCACATATTCCCACTTGCCCGTACCGTGACTGGGGTCGGCAATCACCGGCAAATGGGATAGCTCTTTCAGCACCGGAATGGCGTTGATGTCAAACGTATTGCGCGTATATCGTTCAAAAGTGCGGATGCCCCGCTCACACAGCATCACCCGCGTATTGCCGTGGCTCAAAATATATTCGGCGCACATCAGCCACTCTTCGATCAGGCTGCTCATGCCCCGTTTCAGCAAGACCGGGTGCTGCGATTCACCAACGGCGTGCAGCAGGGCATAATTCTGCATATTGCGCGCCCCAATCTGCAAAATGTCCGCATACTGGCATACCAGCGGCACCAGCGCCGGCTCCATCACCTCGGTAATAATCGGCATACCCGTAATTTCCCGCGCCTCGGCCAGATATTGCAGCCCTTCCTCGCCTAATCCCTGAAAAGAGTAGGGTGAACTGCGCGGCTTAAACGCGCCGCCGCGCAAAATGTGCGCCCCCGCTTCCTTGCACGCCTGCGCCGTCTCAATGATCTGGCTGCGGCTTTCCACCGAACATGGCCCGGCCATAATGATAATCTCATCACTGCCGATCACATGATCGCCAACGGCAAACCGGGTGTTTTCCGGCTTAAATTCGCGGCTGGCAATCTTGAATGGTTTCAAGACGGGCATCACCCGTTCCACACCGGCCATGCGCTCCAATTGTTCCCGGTTGATATACCGGTCATCGCCAATAATGCCGATCAAAGTGCGTTCGCTGCCGGAAGAAAGATGGACCTTATACCCATGATCTTCTGCCCAGGCGACAATGCCTGACTTTTCTTGCATCGAGGCGGTTGGTTGCATAATTACAATCATCATTCGTTTCCTTTCCCTATTAATAAAATGGCGGAGGGGAGGCTTTAGCCGACCCTTTTCGGCTAAAGCCTCCCCTCCTGAAAAACTTAAACAGCGGCTTGCAGAACGCGCATCATCGCTTCAATGGCATCAATCTGCCGGGGGCGAACAGGGGGAACAGTGGGTAAATCTTTACGGTCGGGCCGCAGGGAAACGGCGTCCCGCAAATAAACATGAACAATGTCGCGGGCGGCTTTGCTGGTATTCCAATGGATCAGCACGCGAATACAGCGATTGAGACTCTCCGGCACATCCATTTCGTGGCTGCACAAGAGGGCCACATCATACCAGCCCAACTGGCGGGCTGCTAACGCGGGGTAGGTGGCATTCAGGTCAACGGTGGTGGTGAAATAGACGCTGGCGATGTCATCCGGGTGCATGTGGTTGGCCTGGATGATGGCTTGCAGCAGCTCGCGGGTGGCGCTGAGGATTTCTTCGGCGTCATTGTGGGCGACGGTGATGGCGCCGCGCACACCCCGGCAGGCTACGGCCATCGGCCATCGTTCTGATTGTGCGTATCCATTTTTGCTGTTCATGTTCTTACCCCTTCTTGTTTTACCTGAGACCTGACAGGTTTTTGAAAACCTGTCAGGTCTTAAAATAAAAAGACGCGGCCTTGTGAGCCGCGTCTTGTAATAACTGGTGTGGTCGTTTTGCTGTTACTTTTTTAGCGCCAAACGACCCCCGGCATTACAAGCGCGGCGGCTGCTAAAAAAGTAAAAATAAAAGTTCACAGCAAATGATTTCATAACGGCCGTGACTATAACAGTTCGCCAGATCATCGTCAAGTGGCAATTTTGGTGTAAAATAACGATGTGTCGTAATTGCGATTTGTCGCAATAAGGAGTATGGATGTCTCACGATGAGCGTGATTTTGCCGGGCAAATCCGGCAGTTGGGTTACCGCATGACGCCACAGCGCCAATTGGTGCTGGACGTGCTGTGCGCGCAGGGGGGGCATATGGCGGCGCAGGAAGTGGTCACGGCCGTACAACAGCACTCTCCTTTCCTCAACCGGGCTACCGTGTACCGCGCCCTGGATTTTTTGTGTGCATTGCACCTGGTGACCCGTACTGAAATGGGCGGACAGGTTGTCTATGAACTGGCGGAAGAACAACCGCACCACCACCTGGTTTGCCGGGTGTGTGGGCAGGCGCAAGAGTGGGACGGCCGTGCCCTGGACATAGTTGCCGCCCGACTCCTGGCCGAACACGATTTTCAAGCAGAACTCAATCACCTGGCGCTGTCCGGCGTGTGTGGGCAGTGCCGGGAGGACCGTAATCCGTGAGCCGTGAGCCGTAATCCGTGAGCCGTGAGCCGTAATCGGTTTACGGTTTACGGTTTACGAAT
>JAHBVI010000185.1 GCA_019637635.1 Anaerolineae bacterium | reverse complement strand
CATCCGCGCCGTCATGGTGGGCTGGCGGAAGGAGACGGGCGTCACCAGCGGGCCAAACTCAATGCGCCGGGTGTGGCTGGCCAGCCAGGCGAGCGAGACCCACAATTCCAACGAGTCCAGGTCAGGCGGGTTGGCGTTGGTGTAATGGTCGGAGCGGTAAAGCCCCACAAAACCGAGGTCTTCGACGGCCGCAGCCAGCCGCTGCCACCGCGCCCAATTCAACCCATTTTGCCCCTCAACCATAATGGCTACTTCAATCATCATCGCCTCCCAGGTGTAGCGCGATTTAGCAAATCGCGTTACGGCAAAACAAAAACGCTCACCCTAAATGAAGGGTGAGCGTTTATCAGTGATCACGAAAATCTTGGGTTACGCCAACTGCGTGTCGAGATGGGGCAGGATTTGGGCCACAATGCGGTCTTTGGGCTGCGCCCCGGTGATGCGGGCTACCACCGCGCCACCCTTAAACAGCATCAGCGTGGGAATACCCACAATACCATAACGACCGGGCACAGCCGGGTTGTCATCCACGTCCATCTTGCCCACTTTGAGGACGCCATTGTATTCAGTAGCGATAGCGTCTACGTGCGGGGCCACCATACGGCACGGGCCACACCAATCGGCCCAGAAATCAATCAGCACCGGCTTGTTTGATTTCAGCACTTCGTTCTCGAAGTTCGCGTCCGTAATTTCACTTGTATATTGATTTGCCATTGTCATGCTCCTTCAACATCATATCCCATAAGGGTTTGTTCTTAATAGTTCAGGGTAGTAGATGCCACCAATCCTCACAATCTTACCTGGGAGTTTAGCCAAAGGGTTTTGCCTGTCAAGGAAATGGGTACAATACTAACGGAAGAGATAAGAAGACTGGGAGATTAGGAGATTGCCTAATCGCATATCTCTCAGTCTCTCAATCTCTTTTAAGGATGCAAACTATGGCTGAATTGTTAATTGTCAACGGCCGTCTGGTAACCTGGCTGCCAGAGGCGGAGATTGTGGCAAACGGGGCGGTATTGGTGCGGGACGGCCGTATTGCCGCCATCGGCCCCACCCCAGAACTTTTGGAAAGTTACCCCCAGGTTGAACGGCTAGACGCCAGGGGGCAGCTTGTCATGCCCGGCAACATTTGCGCCCACACCCACTTCTACGGCGCCTTTGCGCGGGGTATGGGCATTCCCGGCCCCCCCATGCAAGATTTTCCCGATATTCTGGCGCGGTTATGGTGGCGGCTGGATCGCGCCTTGCTTGACCTGGACGTGCAGTACAGCGCCCTGGTTTGCCTGGTAGAGGCCATCAAACATGGCACCACGACCCTCATTGACCACCACGCCAGCCCTAACGCCATCAACAATTCACTGGATCAGATTGCCGTGGCCGTGGAGCAGGCCGGGGTACGGGCCGCGTTGTGTTATGAGGTGACAGACAGGAACGGCCGTGACGGAGCATTGGCCGGTATTGACGAAAATGTACGCTTCTGGCACTCCCTCAAAGAACGCGAGAATCCGCTGCTGGCGGGCACGTTTGGTCTGCACGCCTCTCTGTCCCTCAGCGACGAAACGTTGGCCGACTGTGTGACCGCAGCCGAAAAACTGGGCTGCGGCTTTCACATTCACGTTGCCGAACACGAGGCGGATGAATATGATGCGCTGCACACCTATGGTAAGCGCGTGGTACATCGGCTGGCCGATGTCGGCATTTTGGGGCCAAAAAGCATAGTCGCCCACTGCGTTCACATTGACCCTGCCGAAATGAACCTGCTGCGGGAAACGGGCACGTGGGTCACACATCAGCCGCGCAGCAATATGAACAACGCTGTCGGCGCGGCCGACGTGGAAGGGATGCTGCGGTTGGGCATCCCCGTTTGCCTGGGTAATGATGGATTTAGCAATAACATGTGGGCTGAATGGAAAACCGCTTACCTGCTGCACAAGGCCGCCCACCGCGACCCGCGCCGCATGAATGGTCTGGATGTGGTGCAAATGGCCGTCCACAACAATGCCGCCCTGGCCCGCATCTTCTGGCCCGATTTGCCGTTGGGGAAATTAGAAGTAGGGGCAGCGGCGGACATCATTTTTGTGGATTATCACGCCACCACGCCCCTCAGCGCCGGTAACTTGCCCTGGCACATCCTCTTTGGCTTTGAGAGTAGCATGGTAACAACAACCATTGTCGCTGGTAAGATTTTGATGAAAGATCGCCAACTGTTGACGCTGGATGAGGTGGAAATTACGGAGAGGAGTCGGGAATTGGCAACGGCCGTGTGGCAGCGTTTTGAAAAATTGAGTGAAAATGGGGGCTAGTGGCTGGTTGCCGGCATTAGCAACCAGCCACTAGCCCCCACAAACAAGGAGAACGACTTGAAGATCGCAATTTTGGGTGGAACGGGGGATGAAGGATTTGGCCTGGGCTGCCGTTGGGCAGCGGCGGGGCATGAAATTATTATCGGCTCGCGGCTGGCAGCGAAGGGAGCAACGGCGGCAGCCGATATGCAGGCGCGCCTGCCCCAGGTGCGCGTGACGGGCACGGATAATCTGAGCGCGGCGCAGCAGGCAGAGGTGGTGGTGTTGTCGGTGCCTTATACGGCGCAGCAGGCCACGATGGAAACCGTAAAAGAGGCATTGACCGATAAGCTGCTGATAACAGTAGTTGCGCCCACGGGCGAAAAGGCGGCGCGGGTTCACCGGCTGCCCAGTGGCCTGTCGGCGGCGGAGGAGGCGCAGCAGCAGGTTCCGGCGGCGCGGGTGGTGGCGGCGTTCCAAAACATCGGCGCTCACCATCTGCCTGACCTGACCCATGAATTGGATTGCGACGTGCTGATTTGTGGTGAAAAGAAGGCGGATAAGGATGTGGTGATGGCTTTGTGCCAGGACGCCGGTTTGCGCGGCGTCAATGCCGGGGCGCTGCAAAATGCGCGGGCGGTGGAGGAATTAACGGCCGTACTCATCGCCATCAACATCCTCTACAAAATACCGGGAGCGGGCATCCGCATCACAGGAATTTGACCCCATGCCAGAACTTCGCTTTATGTCAATCCCCCACATTCCCCATATTCAGCCAGGTGACAATCTGGCTGAATTGTTGTTAACTGCGTTGCAGCAGGCAAAAATTGAACTGCAAACGGGTGATGTGTTGGCGATTGCCCAAAAAATCGTCTCTAAGGCCGAAGGGCGGCAGGTGAATCTGGCCGCGGTGACACCGGGCGCGCAGGCCAAAATAGTGGCCGGGCACACCGGCAAGGACCCTCGTGTGGTGGAATTGATTTTGCGGGAGAGTGAAGAAATTTCACGGATGCGCCCTGGGGTGCTGATTGTGCGTCATCACCTGGGTTTTACCAGCGCCAACGCCGGGATTGATCGCTCCAACGTGGCGCAGAGTGGTGACGAGGAAACAGTACTGCTGCTGCCAGAAGACCCGGACGCTTCCGCAGCGCGCATCCGCCAGCATTTGCAGGATTATTTTGGGGTGCAGATTGGGGTGGTGATTACAGATTCACACGGACGGCCGTTTCGCCTGGGCACAGTTGGTGTGGCCATTGGCGTGGCCGGGATGCCCGCTTTGTGGAACCGGCGCGGCGATTTGGATTTGTATGGGTATGCCCTGCAACATACGGATGTAGCGGTGGCGGATGAGGTGGCGGCGGCGGCCGGTTTGCTCATGGGGCAGGCGGCTGAAGGGTCGCCAGTGGTTTTGGTGCGTGGCCTGCCATTACCCGCCGGGGATGGCAAAGCCACCGACCTGATTCGCCCTAAAGAACTGGATTTATACCGGTAAGGAAGGCTTGTGAAGAGACGATTGATTGCCAGTTTGTTCATTCTTCTTTTTCTGGTGAGTTGTCAGAGCCAGATCATACCAACCCGCGCCAGCCTGGCGATGATACCAGGTGGGGGTAATTTGCCACCCACATTTACCCCGGCGCCGGGCACGGCCGTGCCCACCCTCACCCCCATCGGCACCCTCCGCGCTCTGCCGCCAACAAATACACCCCAGTTCATTCCCAGCCACACGCCCGTGCCGCCCACACCCACACCCACCGAAACACCCACGCCGACTGTGGTGGGGCCAACGCCGCCGGTGATCAAACCCATTCACACCTATGGCATCCGCGAAGCAATTCCTTACCAGGCCTTCCCTAAACCACCGGGTGACAATGGTTGGGGTATGCACTGGATACCCACCGTCAGCCAGGAGCGCGGCGTGGTAGACCAGTTTGTGGCCGAAATGGTACGGATGCACATTAAGTGGGTGGTGTTCCTGAATGATGGTACCAATATCGGTGATAATGATTATCTGGTGGATCGGTTGGTGGCCAACGGCATCATGCCGGTGATGCGACTCTACCGTGATGGCATTTTGCCCTATGACGGCAACCTGGGCGCTGTGGTGCGCCATTATCGCGCCAGAGGGGTGTATTACTTCCAACTTTACAATGAACCGAATGTGGACATTGAGAACCAGCAAAGTTTTGCCAATCCTGACCAATATGCCCGCGCCTGGGCTAATGCGGCGCGGGTGGTGGTGGAAAATGGTGGCTTGCCCGGCATTGGCGCATTGAGTCCGGGTGGCTCATACAACCATCTGCAATTTCTGGACCGCACCTTTTATGCGCTTGAATATAATGGAGACGCTTACCTGTTGAACCATGCCTGGCTGTCGGCGCACAATTATCATGGGACACGGCCGTATAACGACCCCGGCGGTTTCCTCCTCTTCCGCGAATACGACAAAATTGTGCAGGCCCATTTGGGGCGCTCCCTACCCATCATCGGCACCGAAGGCGGCTCCTACCACCCCGACCCCAACGTAGACCGGCAGTTCATCGAATACCAATACACCTACATGCGCAATCGAGAACCCTACTTCTTCGCCTTTAGCTACTGGCTGATCGCCAACCGCGCCGGCGGCGGCCATGATACCCAATGGGAATGGCAAACTCTGATCCGCCCCAACTACGTCCACCCCGTCGTCACCGAGTTCTTCTACAAAAACGCCCGGTGAAATAAGGGGGAGATTGGGAGATTGGCGATTGAGAGATTAGACAATCTCCCAATCGCCAATCTCTAATCTCAAATCTCTAATTTCAAATCACCGTCCCATCAGGAATACTCGCCCCTTTGGGCACGATCACAATCCCATCCCGCGCCACCCAGTTTTCATGCTCCTCATCCACCCGGTTAGGTAGGGCGCGAATGGTGACGTGCGCCCCAATGCGGGCGTTTTTGTCCACAATCGCCTGTTCGATGTATGAACCGGCGCCAATACCCACATCCGGCCGACCGAGCCGCCGGTTCTCTTCCTTCATCTCGTTCGATTCGTAAAAATCGGACCCCATCAGCACCGTAGATTTAATAGTGGTATGCGGGCCAATGATGCTGCGAATGCCCAACACAGAATTAGTGATGGTAGCATCGGTCACCCGACAACCATCTGTTACCAATACATGTTTCAGCCGGGCATCATGGATTTCCGAAGGAGGCATAAAACGAGCGCGGGTATAAATTGGCGTGCGGGGTGAATAAAAATCAAAAGGGGCATCGGGTGCGGCCATGGCCAGGTTCACTTCGTAAAAGCGGCGAATCGTCCCAATATCTTCCCAATAACCTTCAAAAACGTATCCCATCAACTTCTTTTCCTGCATGGCGCGAGGAATAATGTCTTTGCCAAAATCATCCCCATCCCCTTCGAGCATTTCCATTAAGGTGTGGGTGTTGAAAACGTAAATCCCCATTGAGGCCATAAATGGTTTTTCGGCGCCTTCCCAACTTTCCAATCCGGCCAGTTTATCGCGTGAGGGTTTTTCCGTGAAATTGACAATGCGATTTTCTTTGTTCAGCTTCAATATCCCTAATCCAGACGCTGCATCCCAATCAACAGGCTGTACGGCCATCGTTACATCCGCACCATTGTCCACATGGAACTGCACAAATTTACGATAATCCATGCGATAGAGATGGTCGCCGGCCAGAATAATGGTGTATTGGGTATGCGCTTCCCGAATTTCAATCAGTTGTTTACGCACGGCGTCGGCCGTGCCCTGGTACCAGTCGGCGCTGTTTGGCGTTTGCTCCGCTGCCAATATCTGCACCCAACCGGATGTAAATACATCCCGATTATAGGTTCGGAAAACATGCCGGTGGAGGGAAACAGAATTGTACTGGGTGAGTATGGCAATTTTGTCAATACCGGCGTGCAGACAGTTGCTCATGGGAATATCAATCAGGCGGTATTTGCCGGCCAGAGGCACAGCCGGTTTGGCTCGTTCTTTTGTCAGAGGATAGAGCCGTGTGCCCACGCCGCCACCCAGTATTAAGCCTAACACATCTTGCATCTGCATAATCGTTTTCCTTTTTGCTGTTACCACCCACTAGAAACTTGAAACTTGCCTCTAATTAAAGCAAATATCACCGCTTTTTGCCAGTGCTTTGCCTCACGGAACACCTGTGCTATGATCGGTGGGATTGAGGAAAAAATGAGCCGATTGATTCAAATTGAAAACCAGACAACCATTCGGAACCGTAACCGGCGCAGTATTGCCGAGATGCTGCGGCTGTTGATGCAAAAACCAAGTTTTGACGATGAAGCCAAAGATATGGCGGCGGCTATTGTTTTGTTATTGCGCGAAATTTATGAGGGGGTGGAACAGGCGGCCGCGGCCTGGGAGAAAAAAGATTACTGGTTGAAGGCGGAACGCTTTATGCGGGAATGGCGCTGGACGCTGGAAATGGCGGCGGATATGGATGATGTGATCCGGCATGAAGCCTGGGATTTGTTGCCGGAATTATGGGGCGACTTAGTTACCAAATTTGATGATCTGAAAATTAAAACGATGACGCGCGATGCCACATTGTGGCGCGGCGCATACCAGAGACTTTTAGCACAATCACCGGTGCAATACCCCTGGTAACAAAAAAAGACCAGCAGAGAAGGCTGGTCTTTTTGTTTTCTGGAGACCTGACAGATACTACGTCAGGACGTTAGTATCTGTCGGGTCTGAACGGTTTTTTAGTGTTCTATGATGGTTTGCAGTTTTTGCTGGATGAGGGCGTCAACGGCCGTAGTCGGTGTGGTGCGCATACGCAAGACGACTTCGCGGATGCCGTCAATCTGGCGGGCCAACATGACGGGGTTTGGTAGATTATTGTTGATGTGGGGTTGAACTGGTTTTGGTGGTTGTGCCTGATTCATTTCTTTTTCTCCATTCCTTGACAGATGCCTGTAGCTTGATCTGATGTGTCTTATTGTATGTATTTATTGGGATAGTGGTTGTAGTAACTCATGCGATGCGACTGTTAAATTTCTTACAAACAATGGCATTTGCTCAGACCTGACAGATTTTTGGCGAGTTCAACTTGAAGATTTACAAGTCAAAAACCTATCAGGTCTCCAGAGGGGCTATACGCTTAAAAAAAGAAGGAGAGCGTTATTTTTCAGTCGTGGGGGGTGGCGCCTGGGTTTGGGGGCTGAGCTTGATGAGGAGGGCGGACACGGCCGTGACCAACACCAGCCACACGCCAATCTTCACCAACCGGTTGGGCACTAACACCGCCACCAGGCCAAAGAGCAGGGCCATTACGTAATACCCCAAGACAATCCACCGGGTCGGTACGCCCCGGTCGGCCAGCCGAAAGTGAAGGTGCTGCCGGTCGCCCTGGAAAGGTGGCTGCCCCCGCCGGATGCGGCTGATGATCAGCCAGCCCACATCCAGAATGGGAATCGCCAACACCAGCAGAGCAGTAGAAAGTTTGGCCGGGGAAAGAATGGACAGCGTGGCCAGGTTATACCCCAACACCCAGACGCCGGCCGTGCCCAAAAAGATGGAAGCCGGGGAGAAATTGAAGATAAGAAAGCCAATGAGCGCGCCCGCCAGCGCCAGCGGGAAAAGGGGCACGGTGGTTTGCTCCAGGCGGATACCGTGCCAGGCAAAAAGCAGGGCGGCAATGACACCCACCCCACAGGCCAACCCATCCAGCCCATCCAAAAAGTTGACGGCGTTGATCATGCCCACTACCCAAAATACGGTGATAACGTACACCAGTGGTCGCCAGATGATGACCAGATTGGCGGCGGCGTCATACGTAAAAAACCAACTGAGCGGCGGTTCTAGCCATATCGCCGGCGAGGCAAAGGGATTGGTAAACCGTTCGATGAAGATGATGTGGCCGATGGCAATGGCCGCCCCTACAAATTGAAAAAGGAACTGCCAGCGGGGTGGCAAATCGTAACGGTCATCCAGCAAGCCTCCCAGGAACATCACGGCCGTACCCACCACCACCCCCCGTAACCGCAGCGCATCCTGGGAGTCGGCCGGCGGCAGCAGCCAGTAAATGAGCAAAATGCCCGCCAGATACCCGGCAAAAACGGGGATGCCGCCTAGCTTGGGAATACGGCCGTGATGCTGCCGCCGCCCCCCCGGCTCCGCGACGATACCCAACCGAAAGGAGAGGTGTTTGGCAAGAGGGGTGGCGAGTATGGCCGTGCCCAACGCCGCCGCAAATGTGACCAGATACACCATTCAGCCCGTGCCAAACTGCCGGTCGCCCGCGTCGCCCAGGCCGGGCACGATGAAACCAATGTCATTCAGGTGCGAATCAATCTGGGCGATGTGGATGGGCACATCTGGATGAGCCGTGTGCAGCGCCCGAATTCCCTCTGGCGCGGCCAGCAGGCCGACAAATTTGATGCGCTGCGCCCCCCACTCCTTCAAAATGTCCACCGTGGCAATGGCCGAACCGCCGGTGGCCAGCATGGGGTCCAGCACCAGGCACACCTGCACAGTAGGGCTGGTGGGCAGCTTGTTGTAATAGGAGACGGGTTTCAGCGTCTTTTCATCCCGGTACAGGCCAATGTGCCACACTTCCGCGCCCGGCATCATCTCCCAGATGCCATCCACCATGCCCAACCCGGCGCGCAAAATGGGGATGAGGCCAATTTGTTCGCTCAGGTGGCGGCCAACGGCCGTGCCCATCGGCGTCTGCACGGCTAACTCCTGCGTCTTCAAATCCGCAGTCGCTTCATAACACAGCAGCATGGCCACTTCGCGGATCAATTCCCGGAACTTCTTCGGTTCGGTCTTCACGTCACGCATCAGCGTGAGTTTGTGTTTTACCAGGGGATGTTGTGATTCAAAAACCATTGTGGGCCTCCTCATTTCCTTTTTTCCGAATTGTATCGTAACGGGCAGTGCCAGGCACAGGGCTTCAGACACTGGTCTATCCAGGCGGTTTTGCCCTGTGCCTGGCACTGATGCTACGCAATACGCCCTCCGTCACGTATAATCCCATCTAAAGAGTACACAGGCAATAGACGACTTATGACCGATAAAGCAACGCCAGAACGGCACATTTCTGCCCAGAAAAAAACAGAAGACCAGGGATTAGACGGCCTGCTACGGCCGCAGCGGTTGGACGACTTTACCGGGCAGGAAAAACTAAAAACCAATCTATCTATCCTGATTGAAGCGGCCAAAGGGCGGCAGGAACCGTTAGATCACATCCTGTTTCATGGGCCGCCGGGGCTTGGCAAAACGACCCTGGCCCACGTGGTGGCGAATGAGATGAATGTGAACATTCGCATCACCGCCGGGCCGGCCATCGAGCGGGCCGGCGACCTGGCGGCCATTCTCACCAACCTGCGGGCCGGTGACATTCTGTTTATTGATGAAGTACATCGTCTGGGGCGGGCGGTGGAGGAGATTCTCTACCCGGCGATGGAGGATTTTGTGCTGGACTTTGTGGTGGGCAAGGGGCCGGGCGCTAAGAATGTGCGCTTGAAGCTGCCCCGTTTTACGGTGATTGGAGCCACCACCCGGCTGGCGCTGTTGACGGCGCCGCTGCGCGCCCGGTTTGGGGCGCAGTATCGCATGGATTTTTATGAGCTGGAGGCGGTGGAAAGCATTGTGACGCGCGGCGGCCGTATCCTGGGCGTGACCATTGATGCGGCCGGGGCGGCCGAGATCGCCCGGCGTTCACGAGGCACGCCCCGCGTGGCGCTGCGCCTGCTGCGGCGGGTGCGCGATTACGTGCAGGTGCGGGCGGCGGGAGAGATTACGGGAGACACGGCCGTAGCCGCCCTCAACCTACTCGAAATTGACGAATTAGGGCTAGATGACCTGGACCGCCGCGTCCTGCGGGCCATCATTGAAAAGTTTGGCGGCGGCCCGGTGGGGCTGGAAACCATTGCCGCCTCCATCAGCGAAGAGGCCGACACCATCATGGACGTGGTGGAGCCATACCTGCTGCAATTGGGCTTCCTGGAACGCACCGCCCGCGGCCGGGTGGCTACCCCCCACGCCTACCGCCATCTGAACATTCCGGTGAAGGTTGTGGATAAGCCGGTGCAGCCGGGGTTGTTTGCGGAGGAGAATAGAGATTAGAGATTGGAGATTGTGAGGGGCGCCAATCTCCAATCTCCGATCTCATCTTGAGGCACTATGGTCGAATTTGGACGTCTTCTCGTTATCATTGGTCTGGCCATCACTTTTAGCGGCCTTGTCATTCTGGTGGCGGCCAAACTGTTTCCGGGGCTGAACCAGATGCCGGGCACATTTACCTATGAAGGCGAAAATTTCAAAATCTTCTTTCCGTTGGGGGCGATGATCCTGATCAGCATCTTGGGTACCATTTTGCTTAACGTCATTATCCGCCTCTTTCGCTAAAAAACAGATTCGCCAATCGTTGACCAATCCGTACCCCTCCTCTATAATTTGGGCGGCTGGTGGAAGCTGGCCGCACAAATCTGTTATGAGCGTTAGTCACCATACAACCAACAAAATGAACGACCAATTCGGGTTGGGGGTTAAACACAGTTGATGGAATCCACCACCGACCCTGCTGATTCTGATAAACCTCCCCATTATCTCTCATACTCAAATAACACCATTGGGGTAATCGGCCTGCCTGTTTGTGCGGGCATTTTTGTTTGGGGGTGTGGGCCGGTCACGGCCGTGTAACTCCCACCTCCTGCCTTTCATCTATGTTTGCCGGAACGTATGTTTTTTAACACGCTAACCATCCTCGCTGTTGTTTTCATTTGCATCTTCTTTAATGCCCTCTACGTGGCCGCCGAATTTGCCACCGTCTCTTCGCGCCGCACCCGCATCAGCCAGATGGCCGGGCAGGGCAACCGCATGGCCCAACTGCTGCACCCTATCGTCGAAGACCGGCACAAACTGGACAATTACGTCGCCACCTGCCAAATCGGCATTACCATTTCTTCCCTGGTAGTGGGCGCTTACGGCCAGAATGTGATTGCCGCCGCCCTGGTTGACCCGCTGACGCAGGTATTCGTCTGGTTGGAACCGGCGTTCGGCCGTATCGGTCTGGAATCGGCGATCTTGCTGGCCGAAGCGGCGGCGGCCACCGTGGCCGTCTTGCTGGTGCTGGCCTTCATTACCACACTGCAAGTCATTCTAGGGGAACTGTTTCCCAAATCGGTGGCCATTCAATACCCGGAGAAACTGGCCTCAGCCTGGTTTATTGTGCTGCCCATGTTGGCGTCACGGCTGTTGTTTGCGCCGCTTATCTGGTTGTTTAACGGCAGCGGCAATTTGATCCTGCGCAGCTTTGGCCGAAATGTGAAAGAGAAAGGGATTCACGCTCACTCGCCGGAGGAAATTGAACTGCTGGTGACGGAAAGCCACGAAAGCGGCCTGCTGGACGATGAAGAGCGACGCATGTTGCGCAATGCCTTCCGTCTGCGTGACCTGACGGCGCGCCAGGTGATGGTGCATCGCACCAAAATTGTAGCCGCGTCGCTGTATACGCCGGTGGTGGAGTTGATGCGGCAGGCCATAGAAGCGGGCAATTCGCGCATTCCCATTTACCAGGAAACGATAGATGACGTGATTGGCTTTGTGCATGTGAAGGATTTGTTCCGACTGTATGTGGCCGAGCAGCCGGATGCCTCGCTTAAGTCTATCTTGCGTGACATTGTGTATGTACCGGAGGCGCTGCCGGTGGTGGACGTATGGCAGCGGCTGAATGCGCGTGGCAACTACATGGCGATTGTCTTTGATGAATACGGCGGCACCGCCGGGCTGATCACCTTTGAAGATTTGATCGAAGAGGTGTTTGGCGAACTGCAAGATGAATTTGACGACGAAATGGCCCCCTATGCCCGCGACAAAGAGGGGCGCATCTATCTACGCGGTGACTTACTGATTGCCGATGTCAACGAGTATTGGGAACTCAATCTGCCTGAAGATGCCGCCGATACGTTGAGCGGTCTTATTTTCAGCGAATTGAGGCGCAAACCAATGGTGGGGGATGAGGTGCATTTTGATGATGTGACCATTCGTGTAGAAGCAATAGATGACCAGGCCGTATCGGAACTCTCGCTGTGCCTGCCACAAACGGCCGAACAATCGTCGGCTTTTGTGGAATGGGAGGCGGCCGACC
The DNA here is from genome assembly GCA_019637635.1 of Anaerolineae bacterium. Classification (GTDB taxonomy): domain Bacteria; phylum Chloroflexota; class Anaerolineae; order Promineifilales; family Promineifilaceae; genus CAADGU01. The sequence goes on along the minus strand of JAHBVI010000185.1, from coordinate 134 downwards.
ATGAGTAAACTCTTTTTCTTGTTAACGCTCACCGTTCCGGCCGTCAGTGTAATGACAACGGTGGCGCGTACCCAGGCGGCGGAAAGTGAAGCCGGCGTGGGCTTTTTGCTGGGTACGATTGTCCTGATTTTGCT
>JAHBVI010000184.1 GCA_019637635.1 Anaerolineae bacterium | reverse complement strand
TGATAATCGTGAACACCGCGCTCTGCATGGTTTGACCCGCGCTTTGTTGAACAATATGGTGGTTGGCGTGAGTGAAGGGTTTACCAAGACGCTGATGATTGATGGTGTGGGCTACCGGGCAGAAATGAGCGGTAAGAACCTGGTTTTGAACCTGGGTTACTCCCATCCCATCACCTATGAACCACCCCAAGACATCTCTTTTGAGGTGGAAGATCGTGGTAAGCGGGTGATTATCAAGGGAATTGATAAACAGGCGTTAGGGCAAATTGCAGCGGTAATCCGCAAGCAGCGCCCGCCGGAGCCGTATAAAGGCAAAGGTATTCGGTATAGCGATGAAACAATCCGCCGTAAAGCTGGTAAGGCGGGTAAGGTTTAAGAGGGTGGTTTAACGATGGCTATTAAATCTCGTGAAGCACGCAAGCGTCGTCATCGTCGGATTCGGGCAAAGCTGTCCGGTACGGCTGAACGTCCCCGTTTGAATGTGTTCCGCAGTTTGGAGCATATTTATGTGCAGGTGATTGATGATCATGCCGGGCATACCATTGCGTCGGCTTCGACGGTAGACAAAAATCTGCGGGCAGACCTGGAAGGGAAAACAAAGAAGGAGCAGGCTACGCTGGTTGGTAAGGCGGTGGCTGAACGCGCCCAGGCCGCCGGTGTCAAACAAGTGGTGTTTGATCGCGGTGGGTATTTGTATCACGGCCGTATCCAGGCCCTGGCCGATGGCGCCCGTGAGGGTGGTCTGGAATTCTAAAGGAGACAACAATGGGCCAGAGACGACAGGCGTTTGAACAAGAATACGACGAGCGCATCATTGATATTGCGCGTGTGGCGAAAGTGGTAAAAGGTGGCCGCCGGTTCGCTTTTCGTGTAACCGTGGTGGTGGGCGATAATAAAGGCCGGGTAGCCGTGGGGATTGGCAAGGCGCGTTCCGTGCCGGATGCCATTCGCAAAGGGCCGGAAGCAGCGCGCAAAAATCTGGAAACGGTCTCCATTGTGGGCAGCACCATTCCCCATGAAGTTGTGGGGCGGCATGGCGCGGCGCGGGTATTCCTGAAGCCGGCTTCACCCGGTACGGGTGTTATTGCCGGTGGTGGTGTGCGCGCGGTGGTGGAAGCAGCCGGCTACAAAGACATTCTGTCTAAATCGTTGGGCAGCGATAACTCTTTGAATGTGATGCTGGCAACGATGGACGGTCTGCGTCGTTTGCAACACGTAAACCAGGTAGCCGCCAACCGGGGCAAAAGCGCCAATGAAGTAGCGCCGTTTTGGAGTCGGAAATGATGGCTAAGAAATTACTGGTAACGTATGCCAAAAGCGGCATTGGGTATAAGGAAGACCAGAAGCGCACGATTCGCGCCCTGGGATTGACGAAATTGAACCAGACGGTGGAGCATGACGACACGGCCGTGATTCGCGGCATGATTCATAAAGTCAGCCATCTGGTGACAGTGGAAGAGGTAGAATAAGATGCAATTACACGATCTGCGCCCCGATTCAGGATCGAAAAAAAAGCGCAAGCGAGTGGGTCGTGGTATTTCTGCCGGGCAGGGTAAAACCGCCGGTCGGGGTACCAAAGGCCAGAATGCCCGCAGCGGCGGTGGCAAAGGCAAATACTTTGAAGGTGGTCAGTTGCCTTTAGCCCGCCGCTTGCCCTTCAAACGCGGCTTTACCAATATCCGCAAAATCTATTACAAGCCCGTTAATCTGGGTACGCTGAACGAAATAGATTTTGGCGATATTGAAGTGACGCCAGAGGTCATGGCTGCGATTGGTTTGATCAAAAAGCCCACAGACCCGGTGGTAATCCTGGGTGATGGCGAACTGAACGCCAAATTGACCGTGAAAGCGCACCGGTTCTCGGAATCAGCCAGAAGCAAAATCGAAGCGGCTGGTGGTACCATCGAGGTGTTACCTTATACGGGTTGAGATCTCAAACCCTAAGGGTTTCAGAAAACCCTTAGGGCCTAAGATGAGGAAGTGAGGAGCAACTATGATTGATTCAATGCGCGCCGCTTTTGCCTTGCCCGATCTACGCCGGCGGATTTTGTTCACCATCGGCCTGTTAATCATTTATCGGCTGGCGGCGAACATCCCTGTACCTGGCGTCAACCTGGAAGCGTGGACGGTCTTCACTCAGCAAGCCAGCCCCAACGCCGTCGTTGGCTTTTTAGACCTCTTGTCTGGTGGGGCGGTGCGGAATTTTTCGGTGATGGCGATGGGCGTCTATCCCTACATTACCGCCTCCATCATCATTCAGTTGTTGACGCCCATCATTCCCCAGTTACAAGAACTGGCCAGCGAAGGGGAAACAGGCCGGAACAAGATGAACCGGTATACCTATTATCTGACTGTGCCCCTGGCTTTGCTACAGGCTATTGGTCAGATTCGGTTGGTTGGTTTCAGTTTAGGCGCAGGCGGCATGGAATTTATTATGCCGAACTTTGGTTTTGAGGCCGGCACGATATTGCCTACATTGACAACGTTGTTTGCTATGTTGGGTGGCACCATGTTTGCCATCTGGCTGGGTGAACTGATCACGGAAGATGGCATTGGCCAAGGTATTTCGCTGATCATTTTCAGTGGCATTGTGGCCGGGATTTTGCCGGGATTGGCACAACTGTTTGCCCCGGATAATACAACGGCGCAAACGGTCTTTATGGTCACCGCTTTTATCTTGATCACTCTGGCGACACTGTTTGTCATTGTGGTGGTGCAGGAAGGGCAAAGGCGTATACCGGTGCAGTACGGCCGTCGGGTGCGCGGCCGTAAAGTGTACCAGGGTCAAAGCAGCTACGTGCCGCTCAAGGTTAACACGGCAGGCATGATCCCCATCATCTTTGCCAACTCCATCGTCATCTTCCCGCCCCTGATTGCCGGTATCTTTGTGGACAGCAGCAATGAATTCGTAGCCAATGTTGCCCAGGCCATTGCCGGATTTGCCAATCAGGACCCAAGCAGTATCGGTTTTTACCTGTACTGGTTAACTTTCTTTTTGTTGGTGGTCGGTTTTACCTTCTTTTACACCGACGTGATGATACGGCAGCAAAACATCCCGCAAACGTTGCAGCGACAGGGTGGTTTTATCCCCGGTATCCGGCCCGGCAAACGCACAGAAGTATATGTTATGGCTGTTGTGCGGCGCATCACCTTTGCCGGCGCTGTTTTTCTGGGAACCATTGCTGTATTGCCAGGACTGATGCAGTTTATCGGCTTTGTCCTGGGTATTCCCGGCCTGCAAAATGCCGTATTAGTGGTCAGTGGCTCCGGGTTGATCATCGTCGTAGGTGTGGTTATTGATACCATGCGCCAGCTCGAATCGCAGTTGCTCATGCGGCAGTACGAGGGTTTCCTATAAATGGCAACGTTTATCGTTTTGATGGGTGCGCCGGGCGCAGGCAAAGGCACACAGGCTAAACTCCTGCAAGAGAAATTGGGCCTGCCCCAGGTAGCTACCGGCGACTTATTCCGGGCCAACCTTAAAAACCAGACGGAGTTAGGCAAACTGGCGAACTCCTACATGGAAAAAGGCGCGCTGGTACCGGATGAAGTGACGGTGGCGATGCTGAAAGATCGGCTGGCGCAGCCAGATTGTGCCATGGGGGCTATCCTGGATGGCTTCCCGCGTAACGTTGCCCAGGCGGATGCCCTGGATCATCTGCTGACCGAGACGTTTAACAGCACGATAGCCATTGTGCCGCACATCCATGTGGATGTGGAGGTGCTGGTGGATCGTCTGCAAAAGCGGGCGGAGATTGAAGGGCGCGCCGACGACAATGAAGCGACCATTCGCCACCGGATGCAGGTGTACGAGGAAGCGACCGCGCCGTTGTTGGCCTATTACGCCGCGCGTGGATTGTTGGCGGAAATAGACGGCGACCGGCCCATTGAAGTGGTGCAGGCAGATTTGTTACAGCGGATTGCCCAGGTGACTTCATAAGCAGCTAATGGGAAGTGGGTGTAATTCACCCATTTTCTGGACGAAAACAACAAATGATGGCAAAATAGGCGATTGCTGTATGCAACCCATCTATGTTGCCTGAAAAAGTGAAAAGTAAAAATAGTGGCTGGTTGCGACAAGCCGCTATTTTTAAGTGAGAAAGTATCATGAAAGTTACATCGTCGGTAAAACGTCGTTGTCCAAAATGCAAAATCATCAAACGCAAGGGTGTTGTGCGTGTTATTTGTGTAGATCCTAATCACAAACAGCGCCAGGGGTAGAAAATTATGGCTCGTATATCTGGTATTGATATTCCGCGTGACAAACGGGTAGAAATTAGTCTGACCTATATTTACGGCATTGGCAAAACCACCAGCCAGCAGATTCTGCATAAGGCCGGCATTAACCCAGACACCCGCGTCAAAGATTTGTCTGAAGCTGAGGTGACACAATTGCGCCAGATTATTGACAGCGATTGTGTGGTGGAAGGGGATTTGCGGCGTGAAGTCAATTTGAACATCAAACGATTGTCGGAAATCGGTTGTTACCGGGGTTTGCGCCACCGCCGTCATCTGCCGGTGCGTGGTCAGCGTACCCGCACCAATGCCCGCACGCGCAAGGGGCCAAAGAAGACCGTTGCCGGACGTGGCCGTCGCAAGGGCAAGTAACCATTGATGGCAAGGGTATTCAAGATACCCTTGCCTGTTCAGGGAGAAATATGGGACGTAGAAGACAAGCACAAACACGCAAGAAAGCGAAGAAGATGGTGCCCGAAGGGCAGGCGCATGTGTATGCCACCTTCAATAATACCATTGTCACCATTACAGACATGAACGGAAATACCGTTTCCTGGTCAAGCGCCGGGCATGCCGGTTTTAAGGGGTCACGCAAAAGCACTCCCTATGCTGCCCGGTTGGCAGCTCAAAACGCGGCCAAAGAGGCCCACGATAACGGGATGCAGGAAATGGATGTGATCATCAATGGTCCTGGCCCCGGTCGGGAACAGGCGATTCGCTCTTTGCAATCTTCTGGTATTAAAGTGCGCAGCATTCGGGATATTACGCCGGTGCCTCATAATGGTTGCCGGCCGAAGAAAAAGCGCCGCGTTTAATTTTTTGTAGGACAATTTGAAAAATTGTCCTACTCTACATTGAGAGGGAAGACGGGTTGCCAAGCCTGTAAACCTCTCTGGTACATATGGAGGTATTAAGTTGGCAAGACATACTGATCCAGTTTGTAAACTTTGTCGCCGTGAGGGCGAGAAGTTGTTTTTGAAGGGTTCACGGTGTTTAACCCCGAAGTGTTCGTTTGAGCGCCGTTCTTACCCGCCGGGGCAGCACGGCCGTGACACCCAATTCCGCCGTGGACGCGCCTCGGACTATTTGATGCAGTTGCGTGAAAAACAAAAAGCGCGCCGCATCTATGGCGTCTATGAGCGCCAATTTAGCCGTTATTTCCGCAAAGCAACCCGCCAGGTAGGTCTGACCGGTACCAATTTGCTGGTGCTGTTGGAAACCCGCATGGATAACGTCATTTACCGGCTGGGTCTGGCCGATTCACGGGCGCAGGCGCGTCAGTTGGTGAGCCATGGCCATTTTATGCTGAACGGCCGTAAGATTGACGTGCCCTCCGCGTTGGTAAAACCCGGTGATGTCATCACCATTCGCCCCGAAAGCGCCGGGCGCACCTACTTCAAACAATTACGGCAGGACATTGATGATCGTCGTGTGCCTGCCTGGCTGGCATTAGACGTTAAAAACCTGTCAGCTACAGTGAAAAACTTCCCCGCGCGGGAAGATATGGATGTTTCCATCAACGAACAGTTGGTCGTGGAATACTACTCACGCCGCTAATCTGGTTCACTGTCCTTACTCGTTTTTAGGGAGGTTTTTACGTTGGCTATAAATAACCTTATTTTGCCCAAGATTGAAAGCACTGCCATGTCTCAGGAATATGGCCGGTTTGTCATTGGTCCTTTGGAAAGAGGATATGGTACTACGCTTGGTAACTCGCTGCGGCGGGTGTTGCTGGCATCTTTGCCCGGCGCGGCCATTACGTCTATCCGCGTGACCGATGTACCCCATGAGTTTTCGGCCATTGAGCATGTGCGCGAAGATATGATGCAGTTGATCCTCAATGTGAAACAACTGCGTCTCAAATTACATGGCACGGATACCGCCCGGTTGCGCCTGGAAGTGCATGGCGCCGGTACGGTGACCGCCGCCGACCTGCAAACGCCCCCGGAAGTGGAAGTGGTCAATCCTGATTTGTACCTGTTCACGGTTGATTCGGATGAGGCGTTCCTGGAAATTGAAATGACGGCCGAAACGGGTCGTGGTTATTCACCGGCTGAAGAACGCGGCCGTCTGCCGATTGGCGAACTGCCCGTAGACGCCATTTACAGCCCCATCCGCCGGGTGGGGTATGAAGTGGAAAAGACGCGCGTGGGCCAGGTGGCAGACTATGACCGTATTGTGATGCAAATCTGGACGGATGGCACCATCAAGCCAGAAGATGCGTTGGCGCAGTCGGCCCAAATTATGATGCAAGTGCTGCGACCGATTGCCGGTGTGAGTGAAGAAACGTTCATGCCGGAAATTGTGGAAGAAGAGGAAGAAGGCTCCATTCCCAATGAGCTATACGACACACCAATTGAGCAGCTTGATTTGAGTGTGCGTGTCTTTAACTCTTTGAAACGTACCGGCATCACCAAAGTGGGTGAGATGTTGGATATGCTGGATCGTGGCGAAGAAACGATGTTGGCAATCCGTAACTTTGGTGAAAAATCCCTGGATGAGTTAAAAGCCCAATTACGGGTGAAAGGCTTTTTGCCAGAGGAAGATGGAGACAAGGCCTGAGTACGGCCGTCATTCGATAGAACGAGGTAACGATAATGCGACATAGAGTACATGGTCGTAGACTGAATCGCAGCACGGCGCATCGGAACGCCTTACGCAAAAATATGGTGTCTGATCTCATTTGCTACGAACAGGTCTTGACGACAGAAGCAAAAGCCCGCATGTTGCGGCCCACGGCCGAAAAAATGATCACCCTGGCCAAACGGGGTATTACCAGCGGCAAAGAAAACCCGGCGCAAGAGATTCACGCCCGGCGTCTGGCGGCGGCGCGTATTGCCCGTTATCGCCTGGTGAAAGATGATGACGGGAATGTGGAAGAAGTAGACGTGGTCAAAAAGTTGTTTGACGACGTGGCCCCCCGTTACATGGATCGGCCTGGTGGTTACACCCGTCTGGTCAAAATTGGCAAACGCGCCGGCGACAATGCGGATATGGCCATGCTGCTGCTGGTTGAGGATTAGCCTTTGCCCCAATACGCTGCTCTGATTGAGTATGATGGCACGGCTTATTATGGCTTTCAACGCCAAAAGGCTGAGCAACCAACCATTCAGAGCAAACTGGAAGAGGCGCTTTACCAGATTACCCAACAGCCGGTGACGATTACCGGCGCCGGCCGTACCGATGCTGGTGTTCATGCCCTGGGTCAGGTGGTCGGTTTTACAATCGAATGGCGGCATGGGCTTATGGCTCTGCGAAATGCCCTGAATGTGCATTTGCCGGACGATATAGCTGTTTTACAACTGAAAGAGGTTCCCGTTTCCTTTCACCCCCGGTTTGATGCCAAACGGCGGGCGTATCAATATGTGGTGTTGAATGCACCCACACGCCGTCCAATGGCCCGGTTGACCAGTTGGCAGGTGGCACGGCCGTTGCAGATAGACCAGATGAACGCCGCCGCTGCCGCCCTCCACGGTGAGCATGATTTTGCCACCTTCGGCCAACCGCCGAAAGGAGAAAACTGTGTGCGGCGCGTTTTGGCCGCCCGGTGGCAGCGACAAGGGGAATTCCTGCTCTTTTTTATAGAAGCCAACGCTTTTTTATACCGCATGGTACGCAGCCTGGTTGGTTCTTTGAAGTTGGTGGGAGATGGGACCTGGACAGTAGATGATTTTGTAGCTGCATTGCAGAGCCAGGATCGGGCTATGGCTGGCCCGACCGCCCCGGCACAGGGATTGTTCCTGGTATACGTGGCTTATGACGATTTGAGATTTGAGATTGGCGACAGGTAATCTCAAATCTCTGAACCATTTTTGGGAGAGATATTTAATGAAAACAACGATTACCAAACCGGCTGATGTTGAGCGGACATGGTATGTTGTAGACGCAGATGGGCAAACGCTGGGCCGCCTGGCGGCCAGGGTGGCCGCCGTTTTGCGTGGCAAACACAAGCCCGGCTTTTCGCCGTCGGTTGATTGTGGTGATTACGTCATCATTGTGAATGCCGACAAGATTCATGTCACCGGTAATAAATTGACCGATAAAATGTATTATCGCCATTCCGGCTATCCTGGTGGCCTGACGGAACTGACGCTGCGGGACCAACTGAAGCGTTACCCCACGCGCCCGGTGGAATTGGCGGTGAAAGGGATGCTGCCCAAGAATAAATTGGGGCGGCAAATGATCAAGAAATTAAAGGTTTACCAGGGCGCAGAGCATCCCCACCAGGCACAGCAGCCTTTACCGTTGGAGCTATAGGCAGGAGATTTAGTAAATGGCAGATACAGATACAAGACGTTATTATGAAGGCATTGGTCGGCGCAAGCGGGCTTCGGCGCGGGTGCGGATTTATGTGGACGGTGACGCCACCGGCGCCATCACCGTCAATGGCAAAGATGCCAAAGAGTATTTCCCGCGTTTTGGCGATTACCTGATTTTGGCCGGGCCGCTGTCTGATGCCAAATTGACCGGTAAGGCTGATGTCAGCGTCCACATTAACGGTGGCGGTATTACCGGGCAGACCAGCGCTGTGCGGCTGGGGCTGGCGCGGGCGTTGGTGAAATATGACGAGAACCTGCGCAGCCCGTTACGCAGCGAGGGCCATCTGACACGGGATGCCCGTGTGAAGGAACGCAAGAAGCCAGGTTTGAAACGCGCCCGTAAAGCGCCAACCTATACCAAGCGTTAAGTGGGATGGCGATTGAGAGATCAGGAGATTACGTGATTGGCGTCACGCTCCTCCTCTCATGCTTCTCCAAAAAGTAAGCGTTCAGTTTCTCTGGAGACCTGACTGGTTTTTGGCCTGTGAGGTTTCCAGTTGAACTGGTAAAAAACCAGTCAGGTCTGAGCGCTTACCTTACGATGTAAAACAGGCGAGTGAGAAACTCGCCTTTTTGTTTTGGATCCGCGAAGTTTTTGCAGGTGAGATATGAGCATAACGATTGTGGGATTGGGGCCGGGTAACGGCCGTACCCTCACCCTGGAAGCGTGGCAACTGTTATCGGCGGCGGAGACGGTCTATTTGCGCACGGCGCGCCACCCGGCGGTGGCCGATTTACCCGCCGGGGTGAACCTGATCACGTTTGATGAGGTGTATGACACGGCCGTTTCCTTTGAAGCCGTCTATACCCAAATTGTAGACACGCTGCTGGCACACGGCCGTGACCAGGACATTCTCTATGCTGTGCCCGGTCATCCCTTTGTGGGTGAATCTACCGTTACCCGGCTGGCGGCGGCGGCGGCCGAACAGGGAATAATCACGCGAATTGTGCCCGGTTTGAGTTTTGTGGAACCTTCGTTGACGGCCGTGCAGGTAGATGCGCTTGACGGCCTGCAAATTTTTGACGCCATTGAACTGGCCCATTTCCATTACCCGCCCCTCAACCCGGACGTGCCGGTCTTGTTGGGGCAGGTTTACAGCCGGATGTTAGCCAGTGAGTTGAAGATGGTGTTGACGGTCGTTTATCCCCCGCAGCACCCCGTCCATCTAATTCATGCGGCGGGCACAGCCGGGGAACAGGTGGAATCCATCCCCCTGTATGCCATTGACCACAGCCCACACATTGACCATCTCTCATCGCTCTATGTGCCCGCTTTGCCGGTGGCATCCAGCCTCATGTCGTTGGCAGAGACGGTGGCCCATCTGCGCAGCCCCGAAGGCTGCCCCTGGGATCAGGAGCAGACACCCCAGAGCATGAGAACCGGCTTCCTGGAAGAAGCGTGTGAAGTGTTGGATGCCCTGGACGCTGACGATGTGGGCGGCCTGTGCGAGGAGTTGGGCGATTTGCTCTACCATGTGCTGATGCAGGTGCAGATGGCGGCGGAAGTGGAAGATTTTGCCCTCACCGATGTCATTGCCGGTATCGAGACCAAACTCAAACGGCGGCACCCGCACGTTTGGGGGGATTGGGAAGTGGCCGACAGTGACCACGTGGTGCGCAACTGGGAGATGCTGAAAAAGCAGGAGAAGGCCGAAAAACCGGCGTCAGCGTTGGATGGTGTGCCTGTTTCCTTGCCCGCGCTGGCCCGCTCGCAAAAGATTCAGCACAAGGCGGCGCAGGTTGGTTTTGATTGGCCGGACATCAGTGGTGTATATGCCAAGCTGGAGGAAGAGCTGGCTGAGTTGAAAGCTGCCGCCGATGCCGACCAACGAGCGGAAGAGTTAGGTGATCTCTTATTTGTCATTGTTAATCTGGCCCGTTGGTTAGCGGTTGATGCCGAAAGCTGTCTACGTGAAGCCACCGGCAAATTTAGCTGTCGCTTCCAACTGACCGAGCAATTAGCCCGGCAGCGCGGTTTGCACATGCCGGACATGAGTCTGGCGGAGTTGGATAGGTTGTGGGAGGAAGTGAAAGGGGGGAATCAGTAATCGGTGAACGGTAATCAGTAATCGGCAATCGGTAATCGGTAATCGGTTTTGACTTGCCAAAGTGGGTGGTCTTGCTTAAAGTATAGGCGCAACTGATTTGGAGGAGATGATGTGACGGCCGTATTGAACCTGCTGATTCCCTTTTTAGCTGCCCTGGCTGCTTTGGCCGGTATCTACTTTATGATCCGGGCGTTTTCCAGCCGGTCAGCCGAGACGCGCGCCACATACAACGTGGCCCGGCAACATGCCCATCGTGACAAGCAAGTGGAACTGATTCGCGCGGTTTTCTCCTTTATTGTGGCGCTGATTCTGTTGGGGGTGTATGGATTTACACCACGACCTCTCATTCCTGCCGCTACCCCCACGCCCATGCCGGCCCCCCCCCCAACGGCCGTGCCCCCCACACCAACCACAGCCCCCACCCAGCCAACCGCTACCTTATCGCCGGCTACCCCTCAGGCCACCACCGCGCCTACCGATGCGCCTACACAAACGGCTACGGCCGTACCGCCCACGGCCACGCCTGCCGACATCCCCACGACCGCCCCGCTCACCGCCACCGTCAACAGCGGCGTCGGCGTCTGGCTGCGCGCTGAACCCAATACCACCTCGGAACAGTTAGAATGGCTGCTGGATGGTACAATTCTGACGGTATTGCCGGAAACCGCCGCCGCCGAAAATTTGGCCTGGCAGCAAGTACAAACGGCCGAAGGGCTGGTGGGGTGGGTTGCCGTTCCCTTCATCACCTACAACGAATAATCACAGCAGGTGGGAGAAACAAACAAAAAGGACAAACATGACAACCTATCACTTTCCAGAAAACTTTATTTGGGGTGCGGCCACTTCTTCTTACCAGATTGAAGGGGCCTGGCAGGCCGATGGCAAGGGCGAATCCATCTGGGATCGTTTTAGCCATACTCCCGGCAAAATTGATGATGGTAGCACCGGCGATGTGGCTTGTGACCATTACTACCGCTGGCCGGAGGATGTGGCCTTGATGCGTTCGCTTAACTTGCAGGCGTACCGTTTTTCCATCGCCTGGCCGCGCATCTTGCCGGAAGGCGTGGGCCGGGTGAACCAGAAAGGGCTGGATTTCTACGGCCGTCTGGTAGATGGCCTGCTAGAAGCGGGCATCACCCCCTTTGCTACCCTGTATCATTGGGACTTGCCCCAGGCATTACAAGACCAGGGCGGCTGGCCGGAACGCTCGTTGGTGGATGCCTTTGCTGAATATGCCGATGTTGTCTCGCGTTACCTGGGCGACCGGGTGAAGAATTGGATGACGCATAATGAACCCTGGGTGGCCTCCTTTGTGGCCTATCAGTTGGGCGAACATGCGCCAGGTCTGTATGACCAGGTGGCGGCGCTGCGGGCGGCGCACCATTTATTGCTGTCGCACGGCCGTGCCGTGCCCATTATCCGCGCCAACAGCCCAAATGCCGAGGTGGGCATGGTGCTAAACACCACCCACGTTTACCCCGCTTCCGCCAGCGCAGCCGATTATCACCAGGGGCGCTGGCTGGATGGTTGGATTAACCGCTGGTTTATGGATCCGCTGTACGGCCGTCACTATCCCGCCGATATGGTGGCTGCTTTTGGCGACCAACTACATGGCATGGATTTTGTGCAGCCTGACGATATGGACGCCATTGCCGTCCACACCGATTTTCTGGGCATCAACTATTACACCCGCTCGGTAAACCGTGACGACCACGCGCGGGATAACCTGCCCCGCGCCGTTGACCCTTCGCAGAATGAACACACGGAAATGGGCTGGGAGGTGTACCCGGATGCATTGTTTGAATTGCTCATGCGGCTGCGCACCGATTACCGCGTTCCCAAAATATACATTACCGAAAATGGGGCCAGTTATAGCGATGGGCCAGACGCCGACGGCCGTGTGCCCGATACCCGTCGTCTGGATTATTTGCGCCGCCACCTGCTGGCCTGTCACCGTGCCATCGAGAATGGCGCGCCGCTGGCAGGCTACTTTGCCT
>JAHBVI010000183.1 GCA_019637635.1 Anaerolineae bacterium | reverse complement strand
GTTATCTGTGTAGTTGCGCACGTGCAGGTTGCCAATGGTGAAGTTGTTGCTGGAAGCGATGACGCCTTCGGAAAGTGTACCTTCCCCATCCAAAATGGGGAATTCGCCGTTTTCGTTGGGAATGCCACGCAGGGTGAAATCACTGATGTCTATGACCACGCGCTCATGGTAGATGCCGTAAGGGATTTCCACCGTATCACCGGGTTGGGCGCGGTCTACGACCGTCTGTATCGTCTCGCCGGGTTGCACTGTGATGGTTTGCGGTTCACGGGCGGCGGCTAATTCGGCATCATGGCCGGCATTGGCCGCCGCAGCGATGGCGCGGGCCGGATTGTCAATCCGCTCCACCACCGGCAGGCCAGAAGGCACGGCCGTCGGCACATCTGGCAATCCACTCTCATCCGTCAGCGCCATCAGGAAGGCCAACAAATCCGCCTTCTCCTGCTCGCTCAAGTCAAAGCCCTGCACAAACACATCAATATTTTCCTGCCCGTGTGCCCGGCCGCCGCCTTCGATATAAAAGTCCAGCACCTCTTCCAGCGTGGCCATCGAGCCATTGTGCATGTAGGGCGCTGTCAGGGCGATGTTGCGCAGCGTGGGTACTTTGAACGCGCCAAAATCGCCATCGTTGGCAATGGCCGCCCGGCCGGGATCATCACTTTCCACGCCCACCACGCGGAAGGTATCGGTGGCGAAGGTGGGCGCGCTGTGACATTCAAAGCAGCGGGTGGCCCCTGAGCGGAACAGCGCCAGGCCGCGCCGCTGCGAGGGGGTCAGGGCGTTAAAGTCGCCCGCCGCGTATTGGTCAAAGGGGCTGTTATCGGTAATCAGGCTGCGCTGGAAGGCAGCCAGGGCGCGTTCTACATTGTCAAAGGTGATGCCGTCCTCAAAGGCAGCGGCGAACATTTCCTGGTATTCGGGGATGGCTTGCAGTTCGGCCACCAAGGTGGCCGTATCGCTAACGCCCATTTCGTCGGGATGGGTGAGGGGCATTTCTGCCTGCGCTTCCAGGGATTGGAGACGGCCGTCCCAAAACAGATTCCTGGCGTACCCCACATTCCACAAGGTGGGGGCGTTGCGGGCCAGTTCTGTCTCGTGGGCGCCCATGGCCGTGACACGGCCGTCGCTGAAACCCAGGTCGGGATGGTGGCAACTGGCGCAGGCAAAATCGTTGTTCTCGGACAGAACCGGGTCAAAAAAGAGCAGGCGGCCCAGGGCGACCTTTTCGGCCGTTGAGGGGTTATCGGCCGGTTCGCTGGAGGCCGGGAATGCGCGCTGCAAACCGCTGTAGGAGGGCACCACACTGCTGGCCCCCGCCCCATGATTGGCGCGCACATCGTCATCTTGGGCAATGGCCCTGGCCGAGGCGACCACAATCACGCCAGCTATCAGCACCAGCAAAACGCCGAGAATAATCGCCAGCCATTTGAGTATTTTGGACATAGTGGGGTCTCCTCTTCTAATAATTGGAGATTGAGAGATTGGGAGATTGGGAGATTCAGTCTCCCAATCTCTCAATCTCCCAGTCTCTCTTCTAACGTCAACAAATACGCCACCACCGCATCTAAATCTTCGCCGGTAAGTTGTTTGCCGAAGGTGGCGGGCATCAGGTTGCCATACCCTTCCACCAGGAAGTCACCGGGTTGCAGAATGGCGGTGTAAAGATAGGTACGGCCGTCCTGCCCCGGTTTGCGTGTCTCGGCGCGGCTGGCAATACCGGCTAAGGACGGGCCAACAATCACAGTTTCCGGGATGGTGCTGTGGCACGAACCACAATTCTGGCTAAACACCGTTTTCCCCCGCGCCGCTTCCGGGCTAAGGGTGGCGGACGGCCGAGGCAAAGGGGTAGGATCAGCAGCGCCGCTGCAAGCAGCGAATAACAACACACAGAACAAGGCAAGCAGCCAACAACGCATTATTCTTCAAACTCCCCCTTGGCGGTTATCGAATTACGGTTTACGGATAACGGTTTACGGACTACGGATTACAGATTACCGGCAGCTACGGCCCAAATCTGTCCAAAACGGGTGCATAAAAGGCTTTGCAACCATTCGGGCAAGAACAACCTTCCGGGGGGATTTCCGGCACAACGTCAAACGCATAAGCGCCCTCGATGGCACGGCAGGCGGGGCAGGCGTCGGCCGGCACCAAGATGCGTACTTTGGTAGCCAGACCATTTTTTATTTTCTCCAGAGCGGCTTTGCTTTCGGCGCGCCGTTTGCTTTCGTAATCTTCCACAGGATTCTCCTTCAAGGGTGTGACGATATGGGTGGGGATTTTACGGGCTACGGCCGTAGTCGGCAAGGTGATGGCGGCGTGATCCGTGAGGAACTACCCATCACGTATCACGTATTCAATCGGCCACCCAATCGTGCAATTCGGCCGGCAGGCAGTTGTTTTGATCGCAGTAATGGGCTTTGATCACCGCCTGGGTTAACACGTCGCTATCACGATTGATAATAAAACCAGAGTTGGTGAGGGCCAACACCATGATGATCGCCAGCCACAGCAGCGTGCTAAACCACATATACGGCCGTACCCGCCCCGCCGCAAATCGCCGAAAGATGAAACCGGGAATTACAAAAACAGCCAACAGCACCAACGGCGCCAAAATCGGAATCTTAGCCACAAAACCGGCCCCGGCCGTCAGCGCCAACCAGCTAAGCGCCACTGTGTGGCTTTGCGCCCCATCCAGGCCAAAACCGGCAAAGGTGAGGGGGCCAATTTTGCCCGCCGCGTAATAAGCAAACAGCAGCAGTCCCAGCGACCCCGCCAAAATGATCACCTGCGCCAGCACGTTATCCTGCAAAATCACCTGCTTCAGCACCACGCCATCCGAACCGGCATAGGGCAGAAAATTGACCAGGAACAACAAACCGCCCACCCAGGCAAAATTAAAGAGGGCAAAGCCGCCCCAAAACAAACGGGCCTGCGCGGATGCTTCCTGTTGAAACACCCGCCACTGCACCAGGAAGAATACAAACAGGGCCATCACCAACTGCGCCAGCCAGCCGCCATACACCCCCGCCTGCAAGGGGGCATTGTGCCGGGCCAGTTCGGCAATCATCGCCAGAGCATGGTCGCGGTTCCAATCGGCCGGGGGCACCCCGCTGTTCACGGAATAGTCCAGCGCGTCCAGCAGCAGTTGGCGCTCGTAGTAACCGGTAGCGCCAAAACCCGGTGTGCTGTTTTTCCAGCCGCTCACGGCCGTAACCACCCCATGCCCCACCTCATGCACCACCATGCTGGTTAACAACATGGTAAACCAGAGAACAACGATGAATAAGGTGTTTAGCATAACGGTCTTCCACGTCATGGTCTTTGCCCTCCTTGAAAAATCACACCTGACCAAACCTGGCTATAGAAATGGGTTTTGGATGGTAACACCGGCTAACATGAAACCATGCTGCATATCTTCCGAATATAAAACCTGGCAGCCACCAGCAATGGCTGCGGCTACAATTAACGAATCGTAAAAGGCAAAACCGCTGCGCTGCTGGATATCCAGACATGATTCGTAAAGCGAAAAATCCGGGTAAACGTGGCAGAGGGGGAATAAGACTTGCCGCAAATAAGCCTTGCTATCCGCAAGGCTGAGCGGCACAGTAAATTTGCGCAAGGCCACATTCAGAAATTCCTGAATGACCTGGGTGCTGATGATACCATCACCAGATTGAATGACCTGCCCCACCAGTTCACGCGCACGTTGCTTTTTCGCCGGCGCCTGTGAATCAAAAGTATAAACAAAGATGTTAGTATCCAGGAAGTACCTAGCGCTCATTCATCTCATCCCGGCTAAATGACCGCCCCGGTTCAGCATAGTCCAGTTCATTCATAAAGGCGAGATAGGCAGCAGCTGACTGCGGTCGTTCCACATATTGTACCAGCCAGGCGCGGAACTCAGCGTTTAGCGTTGTTTGCTCTTCTTCGGCGCGCGCCCTGGCCCGGTGAATTAAAGATTCTTCAGCACTCAAGGTGATATTCTTTAACATACTGTTTTTCATCTCTCCATGTGGAATTGTGTATAGTGTACACGAAGAATAGTGTACACTATCCATATCCGGGCGTCAACGTGGCGTCAGGAGGGATCAGGAGGGCAGCGCCGTATGGCGCTGCGCGGCCAGCAGGCGGCCGCTGCCCACCTGCTCTACATACTGTGTCATTTGCTCGCAGCGGGCCACCAATTGGTCAAATTTGGCTTCGTCTAGCAGCAGCAGTTCCGTATCCAGGCGGGCGCGGCAACTGGCCCAGTAGGGAGTGTCGGCAAAAAGGGCATATTCGCCGAAATGTTCCCCCGTGCCCAAAACGCCCACCACCTTTTCCTGCCCATCCTCCGTCACAAACACATCTACCACGCCGCTAAAGACGATAAACAGCGCCGAACGTGGCTCCCCCTGGCGCACAAAAACTGTTCCGGCGGCAACCCGCCGTCTTTGCAGCCGCGCTTCCAACGCCGCCAGTTCTTGCGGACTGAGGCTGCCAAAGAGGGACATGCGGCGCAGCAGGGCGCGTATCTGCGCCCCGGAGGCCACCTGCTGCGCCAGGGTGGTATCGGCGCGCAGCAACGGGTCAAAATCGTCGCGGTGAATGGTGAACAACACGGCCGTACTCAACACCCGATAGCTGAATTGGTGCCGCCCCTGCCCGGCCAACGCCCCACTGCCAAAGTAGCCGCCGCTATGCAGCGTAGCCACCAATTGCCCATTGTGAAACACACCTACCTCGCCGCTGTCCACCAGGTAAAAATGGGTCGCTTCGTCGCCGGCGCGGGCCAACAGGTTGTTTTTACGGGCGGTGCGAGATTGCATCACGGCCGTGACCGCCTGCACCCCCTCCCGATCCAGCCCAGCAAAAATGTCCGCCTGCCGGACGAGTTCGACGCGATGGTCGCGGGCACGAATGAAACCTTGCGCCAGCCCCGCCCCCCACTGCGTGCGTGATAGCACATGCCGCACCACCGTCTCCGCTTCCAGCCAGGCCAGGCTATCATACGCCGCCTGCCCCGCTTTGCGCGTAAAAGGCGTACCCGCCAGATCATCTAACCGGTCCACGGCCAGCAGCAGGGCATGGCGGGCACGTTCGGCAATTTGCAAAATGCTCAGATCACGATCCAGCGGCCCGGCGCTGACGATTTCGGCCTGGATGGCCGCCAACCGCCGCCCGCCAAACACTGCCTCATACGCAGCAAACAGGGCGGCCATAAAATGATTAAAACCCGTTACCAGCCGATCCCGTTCGCTAAACATGCCGATGTCAGCAACGGCCGTCGCCGACAATTCATGCCGGGCAAACTGCGCCAGCAGCCCCAACAGCAGGTACAGGGCGGCGGCAAACAGCCACAACCCTAACAACGGCGCGGCCAACGCCGGAAAAGGTAGCAGCCAGGGCGTCAGGGCCATGGCGATGGCCAGCAGCGTCCAGGGCAGGGCAAATCGGGAGCGCCAGAAGTTGAGCAGCATGGGGGCCATCAACGCCAGCCCAAACGCCGTGCAGGAAATGATAAAAGCGGCTGCCAGCCAACGGCCGTTGCCCCATAACGCACTCACCTCCACCTGCGCCATCACCACAAAGGTCAGCAGCCCGACCAGCAAGATACCCGCCATCAGCCAGCGGTCGGCCCGCGCCAGCCAGCGCGGATTGATAGTAAACCAGGCGACAATGCCGCTGGCTAAAACGGCCGTCGCCGCCAGCATCAACGCCAGGTCGCGCCAGACAGTAGTTGCCAGGCCGGAGGCCAGATAAGCCAGCGACAAGGCCAGCGGCGCGGCGGCCAATGCCCACAGCGCCCATTGAAAACGGGACCCGGTGAGCTGCCGGGCAACAAAGGCCAGAGCTACGGCCGTACTCGAATACAATAGCCAGACAAAAACGGGCTGCCAGATGGCCCCGGCCGGCAGCCGCCCTAGCAGCAGCCAGAGCAGCGGCAGCCCCACAAAAATGGGCACACCGGTCAGCAGCGCCAGCACATCGGGGCGGGCCAACAGGTTGCGATGCGCCAGCCAGCGCAGCCCGGCTTGCAGCCGATTCCACAGCAGCAGGCCCAGGAAGTAGGCAGTGGGGATGAGGGTCACGGCCGTGAGCAACACCAACGTCACCCGCCCCCAAAAACCGCCAGCCCACAAATTCTCGGCAAAGGGAACAAGCCGCAGCCGCCAGAAATTGACCGCCAGCCACAGCGCAAAAACGGAGTAAAGGAATGCCAGCGCCCCAAAGAGCAAATAGAGGCGCTGGCGGGATCTCAATTCGCGCCACAACTGGCGCGGGCTGGCGGACGCCTTCACCTTACCCCAAAGGTCTTCACGCCAGAAGCGGAAGGCGCGGCTGCGCAGGCCGGGTATTTCCAGCCAATCCATGAGGATGAAGTAGCCATCCAGTTCCAGCAGCGGGTTGAGGTTGATGAAGACGCTAAAATAAGCCAGGAAGGCGATCTGGTACAGAAAGGTAGCCCAGATGGTATCGGCCGTGTCCGCGGGGAGGAAATAGGCAACGGCCGTGAGCGCCCAACCCAACAGCCCACCCAACAACAGCCCAGAATACGGCCCGGCCCAGGAGACCAGAATGCGCTGGCGGCTGGTGGCCAGCCAGGTGTCGCGGGTATCCACAAAAAAGGCGGGCAGCCCCCAATAGAGTAAAAAGCCGCCGCGATCCAGGTCGCGGCCAATGTGTTTGGTGGTCAGGGCGTGGGCCACTTCGTGCAGGCCAATGACAATCAGGTTGGCCGCAATGAGCGACAGCGCGGCCGCATAGCCGCTGCTGGTGAGGGTGTAGACGTGGCGATTGTACAGCAGGGCAAACAATGCCCCGCCTGACAATATCAGCAGCAGCAAGAAAATTTGGGCAATGGGGTGGAACAACGGCCGTGCCCACCCATACAGCCTGGTGAACAAGGGGTCTAGCCCACTGCGGGCAATCTCCGTGTGTAAAAAACCCTTGAGCAGCCGCCGTCCCCGGCTTTCCGGGGCGCGGGCCTGTAGCTGGCTTTCGATCTGGTCATAGAGGTTGACGGGGGCGTCTTGCAAAAAACCGCCCTGCCGCAGTTCGGTGACGACGGTGGTGAAATGGCCGACGGGCAGGCTTTTGTATCGTTTGAGGCTGTAGAAGAGCAGGTCCTTAATGCGGCGACGGCCGTCCATCTGCCACCACAACGCAAAATCCGCTTCCGACAGACGCACATAATTTTTGCGTTCCGGCTGTTTAAGGACGTAGTAGGTTTCGTCGCGGTTGGAGAGGCGGGTGGCGGTTACGGCCGTGTGGCGCGCCGGTCGGTACGCCGTGGGGTCGGTGGCCGTTTCGACTGCTTTCCAAAATGCTTCACTATCCGCCGCCATACGGGGAGTTTAACATAATCTAGCAGGATCTGTCATTTGATTAGCCTGTTCGGCTAAAAATTGCCATTGACGCACCATGTTCCCGGCAAACCAGCCACCATTAGCCGTCAGCACAAAGCCGTCGGCGGCGTCTGGCTGGATCAATCTTTGCTGCTGCCAATGGTGGAGGAGAGATTGGCCGTTCACCGGAACAGATTGCAATGCCAGCGCCAGTTGCTGCGGAATGGCGCCGGATAAAACGGCCGTGCGCACTGGCAGCAGCGCACTTTCTACGGCCGTGCGCCGCAGCCCCCCTTGCAAGCCCGGCTGTTCCGGCCCGCATTGGCGCATATACGCCGCATAACGGGGATGGCGGTAATGGTAATCGCCCATCACGCCATCGGCAATTGTACCCACCGCCAGGCAATCTTCGCCGCGTGTGGGAAAAGTAAAGTAGATGTTCTGGTCACGGCCGTCGGCCCAATGGTTGAACAGGCTGCGACCAAAGCCATTTCCGGCCAACACGCTGGCCCCAGCCTGAAACATAAAATAGTTGGGCACATGGCTGCGCCGCGCCAGCCCCGACGATTCCGCCCATTTCTGGTTTTGCGGGTAAATGAGCAGTTCGTAGAGGGAAAAGCCGTTAACCCCGACCGCGGCGAGCGTTTGGATACCGGCCACAAAACCGGCCAATGTTTGCCCTGGCAGGCCACACACCAGGTCAACAGACACTACCCAGCCCAGAGCCAGCGTTTGTTCAACCCTGTCTAGCAGTTCGGCCACCGGCCGGCGGCGGCCAATGGCCGCCCGCACCGGCTCTTCCAGGCTTTGAACACCCAGGTGCAAACGACGATAACCTGACCGGTGCATCGTAGCTATCATGCCCGGCGTCAAACTTTCCACCGTAGATTCCAACGCCCACTCGGTATCCTCAGTAATGGCAAAATGGGCGTGGCAACAGCCGACAATTTGGGCCAATGCTGCTTCCCCCAGGAAGGTGGGTGTGCCGCCGCCCATATGCACAGTGGAAACTGGGCGTCGGCTCAGGTTGCCTTGTCGGCTCCACAGCCGCAGTTCATCGCACAGGCGGTTAACATAATTCTGGATGTGTTCAGCCCGATACCCCCCCAGTTTGAAGGAGTAACAGTCGCAGAAATGGCACTTGCTGGAGCAAAATGGGATGTGCAGATAAATACAAAAGGGACGGTCAGATGGGGCAACGGCCAGGTCAGCACGCAGGGTTTGCCAGGCTTCAGCGCCGGTGTGGTCATAGGGGCGCTGGCCCCACACCGGCAGGGGCAGCAGCCAGTGATCCACGTCGTAGGGTGGCGCCAGCGCCAGCCATTGTTCACGGATTTGGGGCACGTTCACGGCCGTTGGCGCATTCCGGTAATACTCTTGAAATAGTTGCTCTTTCATGGAATGGATGGAGATTGGCAGATTGATATATTGGGATATTCAACCCCCCAATCTCATAATCTCCGTCATCACTCTACCCTCTGCTATCCCATCTTGTACTCGCGCTTTTGCCCATAGGGCAACGCCCATTTGTGTTAGTTGCGCCTGGGCCAGCTTTTTTTGCACCTGGCAGCGGAAGGAGGGCACGGCCGTTTCCCCATCCTCCAGTGGGCAGCTATCCGGGCAGTCGCGGGCGCAGTGGTACTGGTTGAAGCAGTCGCGGCAGGACGGCGGCAGCGGGTGCAATTGCTGGCGCAGGGCGGTGATGCGTGGCCGGTTAAGGGAGAAACGGCCGTCCCCCATTTGCCCAATCTGTAACCCTTGCTGCCCGGCTTGTGGAGAGGCGCCTGTCTTGAAGCAGGCTGTAGCCGCACCGCCGGGGACCAGGTGCAACACATCGCGGAACAGGTGACAGTAGGGGCCGTGTATCTCCTGCAGACGGCTGCCCGACGTGAGCCAACGCGCACCATAAGCGGCAGCTACCTGCTGCGCCTGCAAAAAATGGTCTACAAACTGATCGGTGTCTGGCAACACGGCCGTCTGGGCCCGGCCGGCGTGATAAACGGGTTCCACGTGGATTTCCTCAGGTTGTAGCCGGCGGCATATGTATTCAGCGATTTCCACCTGTTGCCTCACAGAGAAGGGAGTGATGGTAACGCGGACGTGCAGGGGCGTCTGATGTTCGTGCAAAATGCGGGCCGTGCGTTCCACGTAGGGGGTACTGCCCTGACCGTTGACCAACGGCCGTTGCCGGGACTGAATGGCGGCCGGCCCATCACACGAAAGACCCACCAGGTCAAACTGCTGCGCCAGCCAGTATGCTTTGGCCGTGGGCATGACGCCATTGGTGGCTATGTATCGGAAAAGTGAAAGCCCGGCAGCGGCGGCAATGGCCTGTACCCCGGCCAAAACTTGCGCCAGATGGGGCTGGTTCAGGGTTGGTTCGCCGCCGCCATGACAAACCAGGGTGAAGGGGCGTTGTTGCTGGCAACAATTTTCGGCCACCAGGCGGGCGGCAGCGTAAACGGCCGTCACCTCCAGGCGAGGCGTGGGGCGGGGTGAGGGATCGGCGTAACAATATGGGCAGCCCAAATTGCACTGAGTATGCAAATAAAGTGTCAGGCAAACGGGCGCAAAGGGGGTGGTGAGGGCTGCTTGTCGGGCATGGACGGCCGCTTCCGCCCACTGGTGCAATCTCCTGGCGGTAGGTGTATGTGGTTCCGGCTGCTGCAAATCTTGCCACAAACCGGCTGCCAGCGTCTGGGCAGCCACCACCAGATAACCGGGCGCATAAAACAGGCTGTACGCATCACCCTCCTGCCAAAAAATCGGTAGCTGATGTTCCTGGTTGATTAGCCACATCTTTGATGTAATTGAGTAATTGGGTAAATGAGCCGCCAATTACTCGATTCTCTGATTCACTTCGGCAGGCAAACACGCCGTTGGACCAGGTGAAGAAACAGGACGCGCGCCAGAGCAAATGACTGTGCTTCCGGCCAGTCTAAGTCTTGCGCCAGTTTTAGGCCGATGGTTCCCAGGTCGTTACGGCCGTTGAACAAGTTAAATGCCTGGGTCACGGCCGTGTCCAGCGAAAAGAGCGGCATCGGCTTTGCCCATTCCGGCAGTTGCCCACACACCAAACCCTGATCCACTGAAATGCGGCAATCTGGCAGGATGACGGGTATGATCTGCGCCAGATACGCATCAGGCGCCTGGCCCAGGTCGGCCAGCCGGTAGCCGGGAATGCCCTTCGTTTCGTCCTCATACACCTGCATTTCGTCTTGAATCAGGCGCAACAGGTCCCGCCGCGAGAATTCAAACACTATTTCAGGCATGCTCACCGTCCTGGCGGGCAATAGCCGCCGGGCGACGCCAGACGCCGCCGCCGTCGGCAATGCCGTTGAGCAACATACGGCGGGTGATGGCCTGGTTCATCGTGCAGCGCGCGCCCCGTTTCAGGTGGCCGTCTGGCCCGCTCTGGAAGGCGCGGGTATAACAATCACCGGCACAAGACCAGTAACAGAAACAATCCTGGCAGGTGCGGCGGCGTTCAGCCATGAGGCTGTGCAACTGCTGGCGCACCGGTTCATGGATGTGTATTTCCTCCCCGACATAACGGCCGATGGCGGACAGGGCGGCCAGGGGGTGGGTCACGGCCGTCACCTCATAACAGCTTACCAAAGCGCCGCCAGGCCCGACGATGAGGGCATTGTAGGGGGCGGTGCAAAAGGAGGACGTGACCAGCCCCAAACGCGCGCCGGAATACATCAGACGACGGCCGTGCTGCTGCGCAACCTCCAGCGCGGCCATAAAGGCGTCTACAAATGCCTGGCAATCGGCCGCTTCCGGACGGCCGTGCCCACCCCGCGCCGTGTTAAACGCCGGCTCTACCTGCAGACTCTGGCAGTTGGTCTGCTCGCAAATAAAACGGACGCCGTCTACAAAGGTGGGCCAGGGAGCAGCGGCCGTCAGACGGATGCCGTAGGGGAAACGGGCACGGTCCAGTTCGGTGATGAGACGCTGCACAATGTCGGCCGAACCGCGCCCGGAGGCAAACGGCCGTTGCCGGTCCTGGGTTTGCGGCGTGCCATCCCAGGAAAGCGTCAGACCGTCTAAATGCTGGAAAATCCACTGCCGCTGCCGGGCCGACCAGACGCCGTTGGAGGTCAGGGTAATACGTGATGGCAGAGGTTTTTGCCGGGCATAGGCTACGCACTGTTGCAGCACCGGCCAGGCCAGCGTGGGTTCACCGCCGCCATGAAAGGAGATTTCAAACTGCGGCTGGCCCAGCTGGCGGGCGTTTTCACATACGGCGTCAATAGCGGCAAACCCCTGTGCCGGTATGAGTTCCGCCTGGGGCCACTCACCGGCGGCGGCATAACAATAGGTGCAGCGCAACTGGCATTGGTTGGTCATCAGCAGCACGGCCATGGTGGGGGCAAAGGTGCTGTCTGGCGCGCCTGGCGCAGGCGGGTCAGCTTCCATAAAACCGATCTGGCGCAGGAAGGAGAGAGCAGTGGGGTGACGGCCGTTTGCCGCCCCATCTCCCGCTTCATCCTGCCGGGCTATGTGCTGCGCCAGGTTGGCCATGGCCTGGTTGCCCACAAAAGCCAGCCCCAGCAGTGGCCGGTAGATAATGAATTTGTTTGCCTTGCTCTCATCTGCCGGAATGATATACAGTTCCATTGTTTTATCCTGAAAATAGTGCCTGTTCGTAAGTTGCTGGTTGCTGATGTTTTTACCAGCCGCCTGCCGCCAACCACTAACCAAATCTTAATTTGGATACCAGTAATGCCCATGATTCTGGCAGGTGCAAATGGTGTCACAGGTACATACCGTGTCACAGGTGCAAACATGCCCCACACAACTGCAAACGGGTGGGGCTGTGACGCAATTGCACACACATACAGCGCCAGGTGGTATGGGCGAGCCGCAGGGCAAGGTATAGGTGACGTCTTCAATAGTATATTCAATGGCCGTTTCCCCTGGTTTTACAGTGCTGTTGGGAATGCCCGGCTGTGCAGCCGTCGTGGGTGGCGCGGGTGGTGGCGTGGGAATCCCTTGCGCCAGCGATACATCGTCCAGATCAAAGTCAAAATCAAGCACCGATGCCCCAATCCAGCCAATTTGATTAGGCCTATACTGCACCTGGAACCAGGAACCATCCCGGTTACGGCCGAGAACGGCAAAGGTGTCGTTTAGTTTGGCCGTACCAATGATGGGGTAGACCGTACCGGGACCTTCGCGCACATTGACGCTGGTCATATTGACCGTGACTTGCGCTAATGGCGGTGATGTAGGTGTGGGGGTGCGCGTGTTGGTTGGGGTGCGGGTGGGCTTTCGAGTTGGGCTGGGGGTGCGGGTAGGGCTG
>JAHBVI010000182.1 GCA_019637635.1 Anaerolineae bacterium | reverse complement strand
GCCCTGCCGCCCGACGCCCTTATGGAACCCGTGACAACGCTGCTGGCTCATCTGGAAAAACGGCCGTTCCCAGACCAGCCTGCACCCCAACTGGCATTGCTGCATTGTGACCCTAATCTGCGCAACTTTGTGCGACGGCCGTCTGGCTGGCTGGCCGTAGATTGGGAAAACAGTGGTTGGGGCGACCCGGCGCTGGAAATTGCCGATCTGATGGCCCACGCCGCCTACATGGATGTGCCCCACGAGACCTGGGAATGGGTAATGGGGTATGTGGCGGAACAGTGGGCGGATGACACGGCCGTGAGCCGCATCTGGGCCTACTACCCCCTCATCCTCACCTTCTGGGTTGTCATCTTCACCCGAAGCATGTACGAACTGGCACACGACCTGCCCAACACCCGCCTGGCCCCTCGCCAGCCGGACTGGGCCGAAACTGTCCCCCAAAAGTACAACCATTACCTGCAAATTGCAGGCAACTGGGTAATTGGGTGATTGGCGACTCAAGTACCCAATTACCCAGTCACTCAATTACTTCTTCATTCAGCCACACGGCCGTGTCTCTTCGGTGATGGGGTGAGCAGGTGAGGAGGTGGGCGATGAGGGCATCGCAATATGACGGCCGTGCCAAAATTATGTTTCAGTAGGGGATTACTTGATGGAACCAAAGTCCTTACGGTCAATGCCTAATTCCCGGATAATGGCCCGCACGGTTCCAGGCGCCAGGTCTTTGTTCCCCCAATCGGGTATTGCGGCAACCTCTCCCGTTTCCGGGTTATGCCATACCCGGTGGCTTCCCTTGCCCTGCCGTAGCTCACGGCAGCCCAGGGCTTGCAGCCGCTTTGCCAGTTCCCGGTAACGCATTAGGCAGATACCAGCATCTCGATGGTTTGCGGTCGGTTTGTCAATGTGGGCCTCAAAACAGGCGGTAAGGCCATGCCCATTGACTCCCAGGCCATTTTCAGTGCATCCAGCGCTTCTTGCACGTTAATCTGAATCTCTTCCGGCGTTTGCCCTTCGGTGACTAAGCCGGGTACATCAGGGCTGGTGACGGTATAGACCCCATTGGGATTAGGCTCCAGGTAAAGGCGAATAGAATAGATAGACATAGCATCAATCTCCCATTATTCAATAAGAGTCACGCTGGGGATTATAACAGAAAGCGAATTCTTTGACCGTGCCCTTGTACGGCCGTACCCCTCCCATGAGTGGGTGAGTAGGTGAGGGGTAACGGCCGTACCCCACCCGTTTATCTGCCTCCCCCCCAAACAAGCACGGCCGTCAACCGCTACGGCCGTATACCTCATTTTGCGACATCTCTTCACGGCCGTGTCCCATCCATGATGGGGTGAGCAGGTAAGGGGGTGAAAGGGTGACGGCCGTACACACCACCATAAAACAGCACGACCGTCAGACGTTACAGCCGTGCCACAAATTCAGAAGTGGCACGGTCGGGAAACCGGCCACAGCAAAGGTGGTGCACTTTTAGACTATCGTAAACAGATGACGAACGAAAAGCAGGGTAACGGCCGTCGGCAAACTGGCTGGTGGCTGGCAAAAAGGTGTGGTACGGTGGGGGCAACGGCCGTAGCCAGATATTCTCATAAGCAATTACACAATGATAGCTATCCCTAAAAGATATAAAGGAAAAGAAAAAAGACTAACGGCATATGCGATTCGACGGAGGCGAGGTCTCGATTCATTCCGCCAAGTGGCAACCAATACTGTGACGAGTCCTACCAAATCAACAAGTAGTAGTAAGTATGTAGCAAAAACGAGAGGAATATGGTCGAAAATAGTAGTAGGGTCTGCTGCTATGGAAGTCCAAATAAGCACTGGCCAAGCGAGTAAATTAATTCCTGCTGTTAATGTTAACGATACAACTGTCATAATTGGCTTTCGTTTCACTTTTAGTGACTTGTTTATCATATAATCACCGGATTCTCCTCAGATGATTTTTTCTCGCTCTGATAGAGAAACAAATTATCGGGCAAGAAAATTGTCAATTAATACTTGGCGGGTTAAGATAAAGTTTGATCCTATTCAACGTTTGTGTATTAATTGGTCCTGTTTCGTTTTGACGCAAAGGGACAGAAAATTGGGAAGGCACATATGGATTTGTGAATTTAGGCGAACAACTTGAAGAAGCTATACTACAATGGTCAGTTCCCACCATACCTATGTTTAAAGCTCCTTCTATGTTTTGCAATCCAGCATCAAATGGGGAAATAATTCCATAGGCATCCTCTGTTGCATAGAGATTGATCGCAGATTTAACATTTGGCGGAAGAGAGTCATGATTTTTAGCATATCTAGATTGAAGTTGTCTGCCCATGACTACCGCATCGATCAAAACCATTCTATCAATCATAACATTTTCTGGAACTCTACTGTTGCCACCATTCCGAAAATCATTCCAGGCATCTTGAATTGTTAGATGATCACCACCGCGTTCATGAAGTAATGCAGCAAAATCAAGCGCTCCACCACCTCCATAACTGTATCCCATTACAACAATGGCTTCGTCGGGATGTTGGCTCATTTGATCCTTAAGAAATTTTACAGCAGCTTGGATACCCTTACTATCATTTCCAAAAACATCAAAACTACCACTGGCTCCAAAGAATCCATTCCCCGCCAATTCTGTACACATTTGTACAAGTTCAGAATTTCTGTCAAGATTATCATCATTTTGATCAGTGGGCCCTTGTTGAAAGCAGATACCAAAATGCCCAGAAGGATCAACAAACTTCAACGGAGAATTGTTTACATAAGTATATCTATTATGGGATTGCGGGTCTGCCGGATTCGGCACAATCGTATCGGCCGAGACGAAGCGGTTAAGAGTAGGGCTGTAATAGCGGGCGTTCATGTAGATGAGGCCCAGGCTGTCGTTGTGTTTGTGGCCGGTGTAGCCTCGGTCGGTGATGGGGTTGCCGCCGCTGCCGCCCCGGTAGCCGCCAAACGGCAGGTAGCGGGTCTGCGTCACGCTGCCATTCGGATACCGTATGGCGCTGGTGCTGCCCAGGTGGTCGCTGAAGAAGTAGTGTAGTTGGTTGCTGAAGGTCGTCACCCGCACGTCGTCAAACTGGACGCTGCTGTTTTGTGTCTTGAAAGCGATGTGGTTGCCGCCGGTCAGGGGGGTGCTGTCCTGGCGGCTGAGAGCATATACCCCATCCCGCCACAAGTCCAGCCGCCCCGTAGCCGGGTCATACACCACTTCGTACAGATGCGTGCCCCCGTTGGCGGCCGGGAAGTCGGTGCTGCCATTACAATTGTTGCCGGTGGGTGTGTTTTCGCAAAGCTGCAACTGTGTCTCCGTCTGCCACACGCTGTAGGCGTAGCCGTGATATTGGCTGTTGCCGGGGTCGCTGGCGAAGAAGTACAGCCCGGCTTTGCGGTTGGCGCTCTGGAAGGTCATGCGCCAGCGGTAGCGGCTCATGCCGTTCTGCGTCAGGGCACGGTGGCTGTTGGTGGCGCTGTTGCCGGTATTCGTCTGCTAGTAGACGTAACCGAGACCGGTGTTTTGTATGCTCCATGTGCCGGCCACGGCCGTCCAGCCATCGGCTACCCCATCGCTAAACGTATCCACCAGTTGTGGTGTGCTGCTTTCTTCCTTTAGCCGCTGGCCGATGTTCTGCCCGGCTACGCTGTACAGGCTGCGGTAGGCGGTGGTTGCCGGCGTGAGCTGCTGCCCTAACACCACGTTGCTGAACGCCAGATAACCCGCATCCAGGTTCACCACCAATTTCAGACGCACGGTGTTGATGCCGGGTTCGGCCGTGAAGGCATAGGCTGCCTGCGCCGCGCCGTTGAAGTTGGCCGGGTTTTGCCAGAAGGTATGGGGTGTGCTGCCATACAATAATACCATCTGCCCGCCCTGTCCCTGGCCGGCCTGCACACTGCCGCTGACCTGGGCGGCTATTTCGTACTCCTGGCCGGCGGTGACGGCAATCGGGTCGCTGTAAGCTGCCAGGGTGACGCCGCTGAAGGTCAGGTGGCCCTTGTCCAGCGCCACCTCTGTACCTATCTGAAAGCTGCCGGCCGGCGGCGTGAAGTCGCCGCCCACACTGTCAACCAGGCTGCCGTCGAAGGGGCCATCATTTTGCCACGGGTTGATGACGGCGCCGCTGTGGGTCAAGGGCGTGGTGGGCTGCTGGTAATCACTGGCTTGCCAGATGGGGCCGACGGCCAGCAAATGGCCCTGGTTATCATAGAATGTTGTGAAACGTGAAGCGTCAGAGTATTTCTGGTCACACATCACGCCACATTCTCATCCAGCCACACGGCCGTGCCCAACAGCAGATAAAACACAAACGCCAGGTCTACCAGGAAAAAGCTGTGGTCTACCAGCCCATGCACCACCATATCCACAAAAGCGGCGCCCATACCCACCCACAGCGGCAGCCACAGGCGCGATACGCGCTTCCGGCTGCGCCACAAATTCACGGGCAGCATCGCCAACATCCACAACCCGGCGGCCAACCCCAACAGTCCCAACCGCGTGCCAAAATCGAGCAAGAGATTGTGCGGATGGCTCAGGTTGGGGTCGCGCCAGGCGGCGTCAAAAATGTAACGGCCGCGATAGGCATACAAGAAGTTGTCCAACCCTACGCCAAACAGCGGATGGTCGCGGATCATGTTCAGGCTGGCCCGCCACAGGTTCAGCCGGAACAGCCCCGTCTCGCCAAACAGCCCCAACCGCCCGGCCAATGCCGGGACGCTCTGGATAATCACCAGACCAACCACTCCCAACGAACCAAAGAGGATGAGCCAGGGCCAGGTTTTACGGCCGTGTACTCTTTGCCACTGCCAGAACACAAACAACAACGCCGCCGGTATGCCCAAAAACAATGCCCCTTTGCTAAAGGTGAGCAGCGCCGCTAACCCGATGGGGAACAGGGCCACCGTGTAAAGCCAGCGCCGACGGCCGTTTTCTACACTCCCCAACAACGCCATCGCTGCTAACACCGGCAGCACCCGCCCTAAAAACAACCCCACGTTATTGGGCGACCCGTAAAAGGCGCGGATACGCAGCAGGCCACCTTCGGCCGTGATCAGGCTGTCCCGGTCAAAGCCATATTGCCACAGCCCCACCAATGCCACCACCAGCCCCCCCAACACAAAGGCATCCCAAATCGTCCATAGTTCGCGGGGGGACGGCCGTGTGCCCCGCAGCACCACATAAAACAGCACCGGCCCCAATATCACCATGCGCCACTCATTCGTAGCCACATCCAGCCGCGCCGTGAAAAAGAGGGAGGCGGTGGCGACGAGGAAGAAGGTGAGGACGGCATAATCGGTAATCGGTGAGCCGTTATCCGTTATCCGTAATCCGTTATCCGACTTCGGACTCCCGACTTCGGACATGCTCCGACTTTTACGGATAACGGTATACGAAATACGGTTTACGGCAAACGCGGCGAAGGTGACGAACATGAAGATTTCCACCGGGGAGAAGCGGTAGGTGAAGATGGGTTTGAGGACGGGGTAGGTGTAGAAGGGGAAACAGAGGGTCACCAGCGCCAGCCCCCAGGCGGGGCGGAAGGTGATGAGGATGAAGAGGGCGATCAGCGCCAGGGCCATGAGCAGAAAGGCGGGTGAGACGTAAAAAATAGCGGCGGCGGTGGCGGTTAATGCCAGTTGGCCGCCGTCGCCCAACCGCCGGTAGATGCTGCCCACCTGCTCGCCCCAGGTGAGCCAGGCGCCAATGCCCACGAGTACGGCCGTACCCCACGTCAGCGCCAGTTGCCAGCCATCGTCCAGCCGCCGGTAGCGGGCGCGGGTCTGGCGGAACCAGCCCGGCCAATCGGCCTGACGGCTGGTGAGGATGGCGAGGATGAAGCTGAGTACGGCCGTGCCCGCCAACAGATAGCGCATGAGGGTCACGGCCGTGTCCGGTGGATGGTAAGCGACGCTGAACCCATGCAGCGCCCATTGATCCCAGCCCCGCGAGGCCACCACTTCCAGCGTGTGCAGGCGCGGTTCCAGCTCGGAGGCTACCAGTTCGGTGGTCAGGTAATCCTCGGCCGGGTCGGCGGCGGTGAGGATGAGCGTGGCCCCGTGTTCATCTTGCGGCAGGGCGTTGGCCGGTTGCCCATCTACCGTCACGTAGAGCCGGGCGCGGAAGTTGGCGCGGCGCACCCGCAGCCCCACATCCGTGCCCCAAAAGGTGAACGTTACCCGGTCGCCCCACAATTGATCATCCGGCTGCTGCCCGATGTCCGCGCCAAATTCGGGTGAAAATTCCCAGTTGCCCGCATACACCTGCGCCGGGTCGTCCGGGCTGGCAAAATGAAAGCCGGGCCAGGCCACGCCAGGGTTTTGTTCCAGCAGGAAATGGGCCAGTTCGACCGCCGTTTCTCGCCCGGCAATGCTAAATCCCCAAACAGGATCATCAGGCGGGGCATCAGGCTGCCAGTTTTCCAGGAACATGAGACCCATCCAGGGCCACTCCTGCCGTGCCCGTTTCAGGCCATTCAGCGTGTGTTCGGCCTGCTCTGCTTCGCTGACCGTTCCCCAAATAGAGGGTTGGCCTGCCCAATCAGGCGGCAGGGCATTCCAGCCCCAGTTGCCCGCCCAAATTGCCTTACGGCCGTCGCCATTCCGTTCCATCACCTCGCGCAGCAGGATGGCGCGGTTGAAGTTGGTCAGGCTGATGTCGGCGTCGCGGCTGGTGGGTGGGGTAGAAAACCCATACGGTTTGGCGGCAACCACATCAAAAGCATCGGCCGCACCTTCTTCGTACAACTGCTGCAAAAAGAGGGGGTCGGCCAGGTTTTGCGGGCCGGTTTCGATGGTGGGGGCGAGAGGCGCGGCCACGATCACGGCGTCGCCGTCGGCGGCGCGGATGGCGTGGGCGGCGGCGTTGAGCAAGGCAGCGTAACCGGCGGGATTGACCGGCTGATGGCCCCAGTGGGTGGTCAGGTTTGGTTCGTCCCAGATGATGTAATGCTGCACGTGGTCGCCATAGCGGGCCGCAAATTCGCCGGCCCAGGCGGCAAAGTCGGCGATGGGGGGCGGGGCGAAGCTGGTTTGCGGATCGCCATCCAGCAGGGGGACGAGGGTGAGGGGGTGTTGGGCGACGGCCGTGACCAACCGATCCGCCTCAGCCCAATTAAACTCTTCACTGTAATAAAACGGCTGTTTTACGTACCGGACGCCCAGGTCGGCAATTTGCGCCAGTTGGGCGTCCAACTCGGCATCATCGTACTGATTCAGGAAGACATTGAGGCCAGGTGTGACCCCGGCATGGGCGGTTGGTTCGGGCAGGCCGGGTGGGATGCCGCGTGTCAGGTAAACCTGCCGCGCCCGCAGTGCGCCGAGCGCCAGCAGCGCCAGCGCTGCCAGCGCCAGCCAGAAAATGGCCAAGATACGTGCTTGTCTGTTTGTCATGTCCCGTTATTCTAGGCCAATATGTGGCAGGGGAAAAACGACGCTTTGCCTATGACGGGCGGGTATCTGAGGACGCCCTACTCCTCAATTTCGATCTACCGAGTTTACACTTCCCCACGAATGAGAGATAATACCCCTCGCACCAGGTAGTACAACAACTGAAAAAGTGGCGCACCTGGCAGTTAGCTAAACAGAGCATGGGCAACGATGAATGGATGAGCATGACCCGTTATTTTACGCCACCCAATATACCATCAATGACCTCAAGACAATTGCCCGCACCCAACGGGTGCAGGAATTGTCTTCTTTGTCGTTACCGGAAATAGATGAAATCGTTCACAAAATTGCCCGCCATGCCCCTGCCGGGAATGTGCCTGGCGCTATCCTCAGCGGTTTACTGCGCCTGCCACAGCGCATCCCGCCGGCCGACATGGTGCGGCGCGATATTACCTTGCTCTTTAAGGGGGTGGAACAAACCTTGTTAGATAAGGCTGTTTACAGCGCGTTTTATGCCACCCCTGCGGCTATTTTGGGCACGTACCAAAACTTGCTCAAACTGGCAGGCAAAGACCCGGACCAATCCTTTCCTGAAGGCATCTGGCAGTTTTATATTGACTACGCTCTGCGGGATGACACCGCCCGCCACACCTGCGAGACGCATGGTTTTGATACCACCCTGGCCCAGCACAAAATCCAGTTAGCACCCGTAGACCGGGTAACGGCCTGGGCCATGGCCGCCGCTTCCTGCCTGCATCAGTATTATGATTTGCTGGAAAATGAGTGGCGCGAGCGGGTCTACATTTACGTGCTGCAAGAGTTAACGGCCGACCGCCCCGACGCCGCTCATTTTAAGCGCATGTACCGGCTGTGGGATGCCAAACGGCCGTATACCCGCCACCACGATGCCCAACCCCACGAAAACTACCCCACCTACCGCCGCCGCAAATTTGACGAATTTTTGGCGACGGCCATGGACGGCCTGCCCAGGCCGCTCAAAGCCGAATGGTCAGCGCGCGTGCAGGCTGCCGAACAAAAAGACCTGGCCGACTACCAGCGACAGATGAGCATCCGCTCCTATCTGGAACCAGGCGTCTACGGCGAAGTGCGCAAGCCGGTGCCTCTGGAGTCGGCCCATATCGGCATCATACATCAAGGGCGGTATTATTTGTTGCCCATCTGTGTGGCTAATTCCGCCTCATTGGTGGACGTGGCGGCCATGCGTACTCGCATTGCCACCCTGATGACCTACCCCGCCGAAAACCCACCGGCACAGTTGCAAAAACTAACCTACGTGCGCCGGGCGGCCATGCCGGAAATACGGGCGCAACTGCCGGAAGTGTTAAACAGTGAACTGGATGGTTTGCGCCTGGCCCCCATCTGGATCAACACCGATAAACGCTCCCGCCACCTGCCGCTGTCCGCTATTCGCCAGGGTGAACGGGCGGTGGGCGACCACCCCTTGACCATTTTTGACACGGCTGAGACCTTTGTTTTTGACCTGTCGCACATCTATTTTGATGGCGTCTGGGGAGTGGCGCTGGCCGAAATTTTGACCAACGAAGCCCTGGCCTGGGCCGTGCATTTAGACGGACTGCCGCCGGCCCAACCGGGACAGAAACGGCCGTACTCTCCCGCCCTCCACCTGCACCCCGCCGACCACCAACGGTTGGAAGCCGCCCCCCAGGTAGCCATGGAAGCCAGCGCCGAAACGCAGTCCGTGGATATGTCTGCGATTCTATCCCTGCGTGAATTGTTCAAACACCGCAATGACTTGCTGGAACTCACCGTCAACGACCTGCTCATCTTGTACCGGGCCATCCATGCCGTCATTTATCGGCCGTCGCCCGAACTGACGCAGATGTTGGAGCGGCTGCGCGAGGAAGACCCGGAAGCCAGAGACGCCGTTGCTTCGGCGCTGGTAGCCATCAGCCCAGACAGCGAACGCAACCCGGCCATCCTGGTGCCGGTGGACGCCAGCAAACGCTCCCCGCGTGATCGGGTGTACCCCATGACCTTTGGCGGGGGTGTGGTCAGCCTGGAATACATCAGTTTGCACCAGAAGGCGTTAGCCGCGTTGAACACCTATGAACGCGCCTCGCGCAACCGGGAACATGCCTATAACCAATTTGAAAAGGTGCAAAAAGAGTATATGGCCATGCTGGCCGGTTTTGGCGCCGGCTTGTTCGCCTATAAACAGCGCGCCGCTGCCGGCGAAAGCATGAGCATGACCACCATCCGCTTGTTAGCCAACCTGCCGGTGCCGATGCAGCGATTTTTAGACCGCATCCCGGCGCAGTTTGACGTTTTGAATGATATGCTCAAGGGGCGGGAGGTGTTTTCTAATGTGGGGCAGGTGGCGTCTACCAGTTCGCTTACCCGGTTTATGACGGCGAAGGATGATAACGAGAAGAAAGAACTGGTGTGGGGTCTGATGACGGATGCCGACCAGATTATGCGTATTACGCTGCGGGATTTCCGGCCTCATGTACGGTTGCTCACGGCCGTTGGCCGCCCTGACCTCTGCCTCTACATTGCTACCGATTTGCTGGAATCGTATGCCGCCAGTTTGAACCAATACGTGCGCGACGTGCAGCGCATCGCCGGGGCGCAGTTCAAACAGCGGGGATTGTTTTCACGTGGGTAGGTGTCAGGTGTCATGTGTCATGTAACTTGACACATGACACCTGACACCTGACACATGACACTTAACACCACTCTTGGAGTTTCTGTTGATTCGTGAACCATTGCTCGGTCGTAAATTAGCCAGTTATCGCCTGGAACGGTTGTTGGGGCGGGGCGGCATGGGCCAGGTGTATTATGCCTGGGATGAAGCGTTGGATCGGCCGGCTGCTATTAAAATGCTGGACGAACGGTACCGCCATCATCCCACCTATGCTCAACGTTTTGTGCAAGAGGCCAAAGCGCTGGCCCGCTGGCGGCATGAGCATATCGTCCAGATTTACTATGCGGGGGTGGAGGAAATTGAGGGTGAGTCACTCTATTATTACGCCATGGAGTATGTGCAGGGGGTAGACCTGGCGCAGGCGATGGCCAAATACACGGCCGAGGGCCGCCTGATGCCCCACGACGATGTGCTGCGGGTGGGCACGGCCGTTGCCGCCGCCCTCGATTACGCCCACAGCGGCGGCATCATCCACCGCGATGTGAAACCGGCCAATGTGTTGATTGATACACACGGCCGTGTCATTCTCTCTGACTTTGGCCTGGCCATGGATGTGGCCGAATCGGAATCGGGGCACATTGTGGGGTCGCCCCGGTACACCGCCCCCGAACAGGCGCGGAAATCGGCTGCTGCCGTGGCCCAGTCTGACCTCTATTCCCTGGGCATTATGCTCTATGAGATGCTGGTGGGGCGCGTGCCTTTTGACGACCCCTCGCCCACCAGCGTGGCCGTGCAGCACGTGACCCAACCGCCGCCGCCGCCGCGCAGCTTGAACCCGGCATTGAACACGGCCGTGTCCGACGTGCTGCTCAAAGCCCTCAGCAAAGCGCCCCAAGATCGCTACCGTACCGGCCATGAACTGATGGAAAATCTGGGGCGTGCCCTCAAAGGCACCCGCCGCCAGACCGACGAACTGCTGGGCCAGCAGTTGGACGAATACCAGTTGGCCGAATTGCTGGGGCAGGGGGGCATGGCCCGCATTTATCGCGGTTACGATGTGCGCCTGAAGCGGAATGTCGCCATCAAGGTGATTGACGCCACCTACCGCGCCGACGTGGAGTACCGCGCCCGCTTTGAGCGGGAAGCCCAGGCCATTGCCCAACTGGAGCATCCCCACATCGTCAGCCTGTACCGCTATGGCGAAGTGTCCGGGCTGTTCTATATGGCCATGCAATACGTAGACGGCCGTGACCTGAAAACGGTGCTGGCCGAATACCGGGTACGTGGCGAGGCCATGCCGCCCGCTGACGTCAGCCGCCTCATTCACGAAGTTGGTCAGGCGTTGGATTATGCCCACAGTAAGGGCATCATTCACCGGGACATTAAGCCTTCCAACATCATGATCGGGCAGGACGGCCGTGCCTACCTCACCGATTTTGGCCTGGCGTTGCTGGCCGACACCGAAACCAAAGGCGAAATTTTTGGCACGCCCCATTACATGGCCCCAGAGCAGGCCGTATCCTCCAAAAGCGCCGTGCCCCAAAGTGACCTGTACGCCGTTGGCGTCATCCTCTATGAGATATTCACCGGGTGTCTGCCATTTCAGGACGCCGAGCCGCTGGAAGTGGCTATGAAGCACCTGAGTGAAGAGCCGCCGCTGCCCCACGAGATTCAGCCAGATATAGACCTGGCGCTGGAAGCGGTAATCATGATGGCGCTGGAAAAGAAACCCTCGAAGCGCCCGGCCAATGGCGCGGAACTGGCGGCGGCGCTGGATCGGGCGCTGAAATTGACCCCAGAAACCCCCTCTGTCCTGGGGCTGCAAGTGACAAAACTGGATGCGGATGGTCTGCCGCCGGCGCCCATGATCGCCATCTCCACCAAAAAACGGGAACTGCCCCCGGTACCGGCAGCGGTGAATGTTTCGCCAGGGCAAATGGTAGCCAGACCCACCACCAGCGCCCCGGAATCGGCTATGCAGAAGTCTAACGGCCGTAGCTGCCTGGGGGTTTTGTTATTGGCGCTGGCTATTGTGGGCGTCATCGCTGCCAGCATCTTTGTTTTTTACCTGGCGACCGTTGAAAAACGGGACATGGATGATTTGTCCTATCTGGTGGCGTATGGGAGTTGGCCGCCGACGGCCACGCCCACGCCCACCGCCACTCCCAGCGCCACCGCCACGCCTACCATGACCGCCTCGCCGACCAACACCAGCCGCCCGACCCGGACGCCTACGGCCACGGCCACGGCGGCTGCGCCCACCCACACCGCCACCACAGAAACGACCACTGCGGCCGGCGCCGGGCCACTTGCCACGCCAACGGCAACGGCATCCTCACTGCCGGCCACCCCTTCTCCCATGCCTACGCCTGGCCCCACGCCACCCGTGTTTGCCACCCGCGAGGCCGATGGCGCGGTTATGGCTTTCATCCCGTCAGCCACTTTCTGGATGGGCGCAGACGATGACGACCCCCTGGCCGAAGGGGACGAATTTTCGCGGCATGAGGTGACGTTGGATGGTTATTACATGGATGTGTATGAGGTGACGGTGGCCCAATATGCCGTTTTTATCAATGAATTGGGTGGGTACGTCAGCCGGTGTAATGGTTTTCTCTGCCTGGCTACCCATTTTGAAACGCTGAACAGCTATCTGACCGATGATCTGGTGGGGTATATTGCCCGCGCTGGCTATGAAAATTACCCCATCAACAACGTCACCTGGCATGG
>JAHBVI010000181.1 GCA_019637635.1 Anaerolineae bacterium | reverse complement strand
GGTTAACCTGGTTATTCTTTTTGTCACGGGGGGCATGATGGCCGCCGGGATCGCTCTGGACAGTCTGCCGCTGCTTATCCTGGGCGGCGTCTTGATGGTTTTGGGATTTATGGTGGTGGCTTTGCTCAATGGTGCGGTGAACGGCATTTTCCAGGCGTCGCTATATAAATATGCTACGACCGGCGACGCCGGCCCCATCATTAAAACTGAGTTGGCGCGCCAGGCGTTTGGCTAGAAGCTGCCAACAGCCTGTCTCGTATGCGCACGATACGGCCGTTCCCCGCCAGTTCGTTATACCATTCCCAAATGGTCACGGCCGTGTCCCCAACCTGCACTGTCAGTTTAGCCCGGCTCTCGTCTGGCAGCGGTGCCCGGTCTGGTGTGAGTTGTTGCCACGCTTCCAGTTCAACCAGCAGGCGTACCAGGGCGCGAATGTCCGCCGCCGGTACGGCGCCACTTTCCACGCTGGCCTCTGGCGCGCCGCGTTCCTGGCGGAGGAGTTCGTAGCGACCTGCACCCGACACCCTTATGCGGATACCACCCCATAAGCCGTGTAGGTCGTCATATTGCAGGGAGAAGTCGGTGAACGGCCGTTGCCTCCTGGCAATGTCGCGCAAAACTGTCTCTCTATTACGAGTTGTCATCTCCTATCCAACTGTCATAGCCGTCTTCAAGCATATGGTAACGGCCGTGCGCCCACTCATAAAAACCCTGCCAGGTGGTCAGAATCGTCTCCGTTCCCTCAATTTTCACCTTGACGCCCGCTTCCACAAGACGACGTATCTCCCGCAGATTACTGACCAGCGTCCCCCAGCGGGTAGGCCGCTGTCCAAGGGCGCCCATCTCTTCCCTTTCTTCATACAACGCATCCAATTCCTGGAGCCGTTCAACTGTAAGGGTGTATTTTTCAATGGGAATCAGAATGTGGATGCCGCTTTCATGGAGCGCCAGTGAAAAGGTCTCCTTACTTTCGAATAGTTTAGCCATAAATGCTTTTTCGAAACCAAACCAGGGCGTCGGCCAGCCATGAGACCTGGCCCAGCCTTTTAACTCCTTAAGGTCGGGCAGTTGAATCTGCGTACGGCCGTCACGATGCATCTGGCGCACGTCGAAAAAATCATGAACATCGGGGGACACACTTTGCCATGCCCAGGCCAGGATATCAGGTATCATTTCAATGATCTCCACCGCATCAAACTCTCTACCGAACTTGTCAAAACACTTGCACTGAGCCTGCCGCATTGGCCGCCCATCCCCCGGCCCATTCCCCACTACCTTCCGCCAACCAACTACCCCAAATTACCGCGCCGCACCCCAAACGACAACCCGCGCCACACAGCCTAACGCCTTGTTCAGTTGCGCTGGTGCGGTCTCCCGACGCCTTTGCCAATCACCATAACGCAAGCCGTCCGAGGTTTCGCGCTAGCATCACTTGGAAACCGTGTTAGGCGGTTAACTCCAACCAAGCTTCTGGTATCAATGCACGCCCCCCCATCCAAGGTTCTTCGACTAAGGCAGACTGGAATCTCTCATTAGTTAGATTCGCATGTTCTGTAACGATAATTTGCAAGTTCGGAAAGACCGTATCACAAACTGCAAAAAGAAAAGAAAACATGCGCTCTACAGCCACAATGTCGGCATTGGCTTCATGGAGTTCGTCTGAACTTACACCTTCCATCGCTTCATACGCTTCCTTTGTGGGGAAGTATACTTGTGTGGGTTGGTCAAGAAACAAAAAGCCCGGTACAGGTCGCTCTCTCTCAATAAAATGTTTATGTAGGGCTAACAAAGTGATTAAATGACAGCCTAGCCAATTCTCTCCTCCTCCCATTCGATTCATGGGGATAGGTCTTTCCGCTCTATCTGCAATCGTTGTCAACTTGTCTAAATCAAAACGAAATGGGGAATCACTGTGCTCAAGTTCCAACAATTTTGCCCATTCCGTCATTTGATTGCTTATTCTGTTAAGGATTGAAAATTTTATCCCTTCGACTTCATCAATATCTAACTGTTGTTCATACCCCGTAACAATTCTCTGTGCTTCTTCAACCTGTTGTCTCAACTCAGAATTTTCGTCCACAAATGTGACTGTCTCCAAATACAAGCTTATTCGACCAATGACACGGGCAATACGTGCATTTGTGTCTTGAATTTGTTGAGCAAATTCTTGCTCCCCAACTATAGCTTGCAAAGCTAGTTCTTTCTCGTTTACCTGTTGCCTTAAGCTATCTCTTTCATCTTTTAAAGATTGTATGTGTTCGAGGAGTCTGGGGCGCTTTACCTCAACAACTCCAACATTGTTCCGAATTTCTGTAAGCGCATTTCTCATTGCCGAAATCTTTGGAATAGGTTGGGGCATGTTAGAGGAACACAATGGACACATTTCAATATTGTCTTCTGTGATTTCAAACAGATTAAGGGACTCCAGTCGCATAACCTGTTGGTTCGCTTCATTAGAAAAGCCATCTGCTTGACGAGCAAACAATTCTGCCGCCCTTATTTGCTCTTGCTTTCTTGTGATTTCTTGTCGAAGAGTACGAATTTCATCTCGTAAGTGTGGTAGTTGATCATCAACCACAGGTGGAATTTCGCCGGGCCGCCAATCAAGGACACTCTGAAGGATTGCAAATAGTTCAAGCACATTCTCGGCAGTAAGATTGGAGTCTAGCAAGCCTACTTGTTTTGCTTCCGCAAAGAGGCTGTGCCCTCGATCTGCTGAGTCACTAACGATCATTTCTGCTTCGCGAAGTTTTCGTTGAGCTTGTCTTAAACGTCGTTGCGCAAGATTAAGCTCCTGTTGAAGTTTTAATCGTTCCTCTGCGATTATGCCCAAGAAATAGGGTAAAGTATCTTTGATAGCTTGGGGCATAAATGGCTCTTGTTGTCTATGAAACAAGATGTCTTTGTTTGCAACAGTATTCTGATTTTGAAATAGATAATACGCTGTATGCTGAATCTTACCTTCTAGAGGTTCCCTTGTTTCTCCCATTCCTGGAAAGTTGCGATTTGGGGCTATACCGAGGAGAGTTGAAAGAAAATCCTTTATGGCATCATCATTGGAATTTGGGTTTAACTTTGCTAAAGGGGGAATTGATATCTCAGACCCAACTTCATAATAGACTTGGCTCTGGCTGTTAGCGTTACCAGAAGGTGCGGGTTTAGAAATAAAGATTTGTAAACTCCCGTATTGAAATAGGACAGCATACCAAATAACATTGTCCCTTATCACCCCTTCTGGTACCGTAAAGTCGGACCGACCGAGACAATAGCTCACAATTTCTATGATTGCTGACTTTCCTGTACTTGACTTTCCGGTAATTATGTTGACTCGGCCAAGCTCAAAATCTAAAACGCGGGTATC
Organism: Anaerolineae bacterium; assembly: GCA_019637635.1. Taxonomy (GTDB): domain Bacteria; phylum Chloroflexota; class Anaerolineae; order Promineifilales; family Promineifilaceae; genus CAADGU01. The sequence continues at coordinate 9,440 of JAHBVI010000181.1, read as the reverse complement.
TCCAGCAGCATTGTAAAGAATAATTGACTTAATCTGCATTGTCATGGCGGAATGTGTCAAGGGTTTTGAGACACCAAAATTGATAAATTAAGGAACAATCGCTCGCTCGCCCGGCTGATGGAATTGTGGATAACTGGAACTGCCCAGTTACCCACAATTCCACAGCCGCTACGACGACGGCCGTACCCCCTCCTCCGCACCAGGCAGGGGCGGGTTAATCCAGACGGCCGCCGGCAAGGCGGGTGGTGTGGGCGCCCCCTTGACGAAGCGTTCGGGATGTTGGGCATAGGCGGCGGCCAAAACGGTCTGCCGTCTGGTGGTCAGGCTCTCGGCCAGACCCAAGTGAACGGTGGCCGGGGTCATCAGGCCAAGGGCGGTGTGGTGATGGTGGTTGTTGTACCAGTCAAAGAAGGGGTGTACCCAGGCGCGGGCATCAGCCAGCGAGCCAAAGCGGTCAGGATAATCGGGACGGTATTTCATGGTTTTGAATTGCGCCTCTGAGAAAGGATTGTCATTGGAAACGTAGGGACGGGAATGGGAGCGAGCAACGCCGAGGTCGGCTAGCAGCAACGCCAGGGTTTTACTGGTCATGGCGCTGCCCCGGTCGGAATGCAAAATCAGTTGGTCTGGGACAATGCCCTGGCGGGCACAACTTTCGGTCACCAGTTGTTTGGCCAGAGCGGCCAGTTCCCGCTCGGCGATCAGGTAGCCAACCACGTAGCGGCTAAAGAGGTCGAGAGCCTGTCCTGAGCTTGCCGAAGGAATGGTGTAGAGATAAAAGTAGACATAGGTGGCTGGCCCGCGTAGTTTGGTAATGTCCCAGGTCCAGACCTGGTTGGGCGCGGTGGCGACCAGTTCTGGCTTGACATAAGCGGGATGACGTTTCTGCTGGCGGCGTTCGCGCACCTCCTCATAGTCGTGCAAGATGCGGTACATGGTGCTGATGGAGCAGAGATAGAGTTCTTCATCCAGGAGGGTGGCATAGACCTGGCGCGGCGAGCTATCCACAAACCGTTCGCTGTTGAGTACCTCCCGCACCGCTTCCCGTTCGCCGGCCGATAAGGCTCGTGGCGAAGTGACAGGGGGGGCGGCGGGTGGTGGCTCAGGCAAGGGTCCCGGCGACGGCAGGGGACCCGGCGGCGGCAGGGGATGGGTCGTTGCCGCCGCTTGCTGCCGTCGGTAGTAGCGGCTACGTGGATAAGCCAGCAACTCGCAGGCGCGTTTGGCGCCCACCTGCCTCGCCAGTTCACTCACAGCGGCGGTCATGATGGCCTCCCGCTGCTCACCCCCGCCTGCGCGGGAGCCACCATCAGCCCCAACAGCTCCGAGAGTTTTTTTTGCGCCTCGATAATCAACTCTGCCTGGGCCAATTGCTGCTCCAGCCGGGCCTTGTCCTGGCGCAACTGGCTGATTTCGGCCGCAGCCTCGTCTGTTTTGCGCCCCCGTTTCTGCGGCTCCAGGCCAGCCAACTGACCGGCCGCCCGCTGCTGCCGCCACTTGCTCAAGTGGGAGGAGTACAATCCTTCCCGTCGCAGCAGCGCCCCCAGCCGGCCGGGTTGCTCCCGACATTTGTCCGCTTCTTCCAAGACCCACAGCTTGTAACTGGCCGTAAAGATGCGCCGTTGGGCTTTGGGCACAACTTCCGGGTCTGATGCGGGCACGGCCCGAAGCCGCTCCGGGTTCGCCGTTGCCGGCGCGGCGGTTGCCCCGTTGTGGCTATGCAGATTGGTCTGTTTCTGTGTCATCTTTTTTTCCTTTTCGCCCTCGCATTCTACACTAAATTCTGGGCTTCGGTTGTCTCACCCTATATTGACACAGAGGGTGGTCGAACTCCCCACATGGTCAATATCGTTGAAGTCTCGCCACTTTGCGCAAACCAACGCCCTAAGAACTGTGACTTTCTATAACAAATTGCGGGTTCTGAATTTGCTTCCCAGGATAGCGATCTGAACCTTCTTGTGGTCGAAACAAGATAACCACTATTATCAAGTGCAATTGTATTGGACTTCATACTAAAGATGATTGTTTCTCTTGTGATAGGTGCAAATTGTTTGGCACGAGATGCAAAACCAATGAGAATTTCCGGATTGTTTTGAAGCCACACATGCATCTTGGTTCGTTTGGTTCCAGGTAAAGAATCACGAGTAGTCTGGTGTAAAACTGTAGGCAGTAGTAAAAACGCAAGCACATAAGGCAAGCCTTGAGCTTGTTCAGCTTGGTAAGAATTAACAGCCTCACGGAGCAGAATCGAACAAAATGCAGGATTGAAAAGATTTGCTACCTCAACGGGGCGTTTATCCCAAGACAACACAATTCATCCTCCATCTAAACTGCTAAAATCTGCTCAAGGCGCTTCAAGAATTGAGGATGCCACCACACTGTAGGCGGTTTACGATCCGCCAACATGTGGTAACTCCCACGCATAACATATTCCTCAGTAACTCTTGGACGGATTGGAATACGTGCAGCCTGATCTATCCATTGATATACACTTATCCCAAATTTTCTACAGTCTTCTTCAGTGGCTACTTCCACGTCAAGTTGCAAGTCGTCTTGTAATGCTAAACAATAGCGTTCCCATTCGTCTACCAGCTTTCTCTCGTATCGCTCTAGCTCGTCACCAATAAGCAATTCCTCTCTTGCCCAACGTGACCTCTGCTCAAATGCACGGTAATAGTCAAGTATGGCTTTTTCGATGCGCCGATTATTCACTGAAATCGCTTTCAATTGAAGGACAAACTGCCTATTATCGGAAACAGGGTCAGGTGCAACAGGAGGTTCTAATTCAAGATAGTCTATAGGTAAAGCGTCTGGTGCAAATTGTTCGGCAATTTCGCGGATTTTATCGTGTATTTCATAAGCGGTAATTAATTCGGTAGATTCTTTGCTCAAATGGCGGACCATTTTGTTATACCACCAACCTTCCAAACGTTCATACAAACCCTCCAAATGCTCTCTTCGCACTGCAAACTTAAGCCTTCCTTTGATTTTGTCGGCTGTGTCAGAAATATTTGGTGAAGCATCTAGGATTTGGATGGAGCTAACCAACATTTCCTGTTGGCTTGAGGATAAATCTGTATATGCTTGAAATGCTAATACGAGACTTGAGTTTGTGGAAGTATTTGCAATGTCCAACAGCCTCTGGGCTGCTAGTTTAGGTTGCCTATCATTGCCCGGCCGTAAAAGTGCAGCGATAGAGTCATCTGGTGCAATAGCCGTTGTTACTAAAGAAAGCGTGATATCAGGCAATGAAATTTTACTGTCTCGTAAATTTGTACTCCAAATCCTAATAGTTTTCCAAAGCTCGCTACTAGAATCAGTCAAAGACGCCGGTGTTACATGATGCTTAAGCTGTAGCAATTCTTGGGGAAACCCGTTTTCCTCAAATACAACATCGTCTAGGCCTTCTATTGAAAGTTCCAACTCATCTGGACTACTTAAAATCAAATAAAGCGCATAGCGCGTTTGGTAAAGGTATCCAATTGCTTGAGGAGCAGCGGAAAATTGCGTCATACATCAACTCGAAAACTTCTCGTTAAAAGTGCAATTTGCTCATCATTGCTTTGCTGAGAGTATGTCCAATTAAACTGCACGAATGCGGGATAAACCCCCAAATCTAGGTACATACCTGGCAAAACCTGCGGTATGGCATGAAAAGGGGGTTTTGTCCGGCAAACGTGCATGATAAACATCTTTTTTACTTGTGATAGTTTGCTCTGACGTCCCCTAGTATAAAAGGCAACCGCCCAACCTACAATAGATAAATGGGGCCAGTGTTCAATGCCAACGGCCGTACCCCCCACCATTCCCCTGACAAAACCACCTGCATCGTTGATTGATGTCACTTGCCTGCCCCGGCGAACTGGCTCCCCCTGGTTTCTAACGAGGAATTACACCCGACCGGCCAATGCCTCAAAATAAAGCTTCATGCTGAACGTCTGCCCGGAGAGAATAAACCGGGCATGGAAGAGGCGGGCTACCAGCACCACCAGCAAGACGGCCGTGCCTAATTGCAGCCCGGCCGATAACACCGCCTGCCACAGCGGCACGGCCGTGGCCGACATCCGGCCGATCATCCCCACCGGGGCGGTGAGCGGGAAAAAGCTGAAGATGACGGCAACCAATCCGTCCGGCCGTTCAATAATCACGACATTAAACATGTACACCACAATCAGCGGCAGCAACAGGATGAACGATGCCCCACGGGCATCCTTCACATCCGGTACCAGCGCCCCCAGACCGGCCATCAGCACACCGTACATGGCATAACCCAACAGGCTGTAAAGTACCACCCACATCAACAGTGCTGGCTCAACGGTGAATCCGGCGGGGATGTTCAGCCCCTGCCCCAGGTAGCGGGTCACAATAAACACCACCATCATCCACATGGAGATTTGCAGCAGGCCTAACAGCCCCACCGCCACTATTTTTCCGGTGATGAATTGGCGTGGCGAAACGGATACCAGCACCGACTCAATCACGCGGTATTTCTTTTCGTCCGTCACCGAGTTGACCAGCAGCCCGGCCGGGATGATGATCGTCATGTAAATGATGAACACCATGAATGTCGGCATCAGCTCCACAAACCAGTTTTCTTCATCCACCGCCGATGTTTCCTGTCTCAGTTGGGTCACTTCTACAATGAGCGGCTGCCAGACCGCTACCGCCTTTTCCGGGCCGCCCAGTAAGTTGGTCAGCAGCAGCCATTCGACAACGGCCGTGTTCACACCACCTTCAAAGGGGATAAATTCGGCCGTTACATATGCCAGCGTATTGTCTTGTTGATAACCGGCCGGAATGATGAAATAACCCTCTATCTCCCCCGCTCTCAACGCGGTTTCAGCCGTGGCCTCATTTTCAAAACGGAGCAGGCTTCCAGAAGGGACACCCGGCGGCTCGCTCACCGCCAGCCCGGCATAATCAACGTAACCCTGTGGCCCGCCGGCCTCCATTGTCGAGACAGTTTCCGCTGAATCTGGCCGGTTGCGGTTGACCAGCATCACCACCAGGGCAATGAGGATCAAAATAAGGGGCAGCCCCACCGTAAAGAACACAAAAGTTTTCCGTTTCAACGTCATCTGGATTTCATGGCGCATGACCAGCAGCATTTTTTTCATCGTAACCACCCCTCATCATCAGCCGTTTGTCGCTGCCCGGCCAAACAACTGGGCCGGGCGCAACGGCTTGCCGTAATGGAGCATACCCAGCCGGAAAGCTTTGGCCGCGAGCAGGGCCATCCCCAGCGCACAAACCAGCGAAATGGCAAAGGAGACAAACACCTGCCACCAGGGAATGGACATCACCAGCATCCGCAGTGCAAAAGTGGTAACGGCCGTCGGCGGCAGAAAACTGAGCACCAGCGCCAACCACCCCTGTGGATTCTCGACAATGGCCGGCACCATAAAAAACGGCGCAAACATCACCATAAAAGCGATCCCCCCCATTTGCTGCGCGTCCGAACTTTCCGTCATCATCGAGCCAACGGCCGTGAAGAAGGAAGCCAGGAAGAGAAACACCGGAACGGAGACGATCACCATTTGCAGAATGTCCCGCCAGCGGGGATTCAACTCCATCAGCCAGGAAACACCGGTGGCCCGGCCGATCAGCACCGCGGCCACCAGGCAGCCCAACCACACCAATAATTGCAAGGCGGCAATGCCCACCCCGCCCAGAATTTTGCCGGTCATCAATTTCCCGGCCGATACCGAGGAGACCACTATTTCCATGGTTCGGTTTTCCTTTTCCTTCACCAGTACCTCCATCAGGTAGCCGGAAGTGGTCATCGCCAGAAAAGCGACAATCACTGCTACAAACAGCGGCAGAAAATCGGAGAGGGTCGGTTCGGCATTAAAGTTCCGGTTCTGGTCCAGGGCAAATACGGTCACAGCTACTCTGGCGAGTGCCCGCTCCGCCACCGCCGGTGGGTAATCGGCGAGATGGTTGCGGCGCACCATGTCCTCAAAGGCGAACTGCACCTGGTAGGGAACGGCCGTGATATAAACGAACTCGGCATTTCGGGATGTTTCAAAGTCAACCGCCAGCACGTAATAGGCGTCAATCTCCTCATTTTCCAGCGCAGATTGGGCGGCTACGGCCGTGTCAAATTGTTGCAGCACCGCGTCTTCGTTGTCCAATGTAGTGTCGGTCAGGAAACCGCTTGGGTCCACATAGCCCAGCCGTGTAACCTGACGATTCAGCCTTTCTCCCAACATGCCTATCCCCACCGACAGCGCCAGCAGCAGCGGCAGGCTGAACAGCAAAACCCAGAACGTTTTCTTGCGCGCCTCAAACAGGAAATGGTGGCGGGCAATCAGCCATATGCGTGCCATCATGCACCTCCTGTGCCCTGCCCCTGCACCACCTGGATGAAAATTTCATCCAGCGTAGGCGCGGCGATCTCAAATTCCTCCACCAGGGTTCCGGTTTTCACCAACTGCGAGAGAATTCCCTGCGGCGTCATCTCCCCCGCCAGCGTCAGATGCATCGCGCCGTTGTGCGGGCTGACCGTCTGCACGCCATCCAGCGCAGGTATTTGCCCCTCCACCTTCAACAGCACCGCATGGGTGGAAAATTGGCGGCGGATGTCTTCCAAACGGCCGTAAAGCACGTTCTGCCCTTGATTAATCAACAACATCCGGTCGCATAATTCTTCCACCTTATGCATCATGTGCGTAGACATGATGATGGTAGTTCCCGCGGCGCGTAGTTCCAGCAATAAATCCTTCACCAGTTGCGTATTCACCGGGTCCAGCCCGCTGAACGGTTCGTCCACCAGCAGCAGTTCCGGGTTGGGAAGCACGGTACTGATGATTTGCGCCTTCTGCGTCATCCCCCGGCTCAACTCTTTCACCTTCTTGGTGCGGTGCTGCCACAGGTCAAACCGCTCCATGTAACCACGCAGGCGGTTATGCGCTTCTTTGGCCGATAAACCCTTTAATGTGCCCAGATACACCAGGCATGATTCCAACTCCATTTCCTGGTACAACCCCCGCTCTTCGGGCATATAGCCGATACGGTCTTTTTTCTCCTCTGTCATCGGCCCACCAAAAATGGAAACGGTGCCCGCATCCGGCCGGAAGATGTCCAACAGCATACGGATGGAGGTGGTTTTGCCGGCGCCGTTTGGCCCCAGCAGGCCGAATATCTCCCCTTTGCTCACGGCAAATGAGACGTCGGTAACGGCATGCACAGTGCCGAAAGATTTAGCCAGATTGCTGGCTTCTACAGTGTACATGGCAAACTCCTGTGTAAATAGGACGCAGATTCACGCGGATGACGCGGATAAAATGTTGTAAACAGGCGTCCTCTTTTCATTCATCGTGGTGGGCAAACCCGAAGCGGCTTCGGGCAATCGCCCATGTCGTCTCCTGGGTTTCTAGCTGTTCACCTTGAGCGTCTGGCTGTTTCTGTTAACTCCTTTGTCAAAAAGAAACGCTGATGTCCGGGCGGAAAATTGGCTAACTCACCAAAAACGCGATAACCATGCCGAAGGTAGAACTCCGGCGCCTGGAAGCTGAATGTGTCTAAAAAAACGTGTTTTGCGCCACGTTTGCTCGCCTCCTCCTCCATCGCCAACAGGAGGTGATGACCATATCCGCGCCCCCGAAACTCATCCCTGACCCACATGAGATCCAGGTGCAGCCACTCCCAATAAATTTCTCCAAGCGCACCACCAACGATTTCCTGGTTGGGAGAGCAAAGAGCAAAACAAATACGCTGGAACCCTTCGTCGCCGGCATGTTGGATATTGAAATTCTGGAGACCTCTGCCGATGATCTCCCATGCGGCCTCTTCGGGTTTCTCGATGTAGACGATCTCGTATCCTTCATCCATGATCTTCTTTCACTCCGTCAAACAGTCCGTCACGCAGAAAGCACAAAAACACCAGATTGAGCATACACCACCCGGCCATGTTTGTAATCAGTTAAACGTAATGCGGGAACAGTGATCTTTGTCCAGATAACTAACGGTCGCCAGGCTTTCGACGGTGATATGAGCAATTCTATTTAACGACAGCCAGGTATCTTCTCAATATCTCGTGGCGGAGTGCGCATCCTCAGATGCGCATCTGAGGGTGCGCACTCTGCTCACCTCCATTTATTGAGATGATACGTTGTTTGTAATAAACCTGGGAGATTGGAGATAAGAGATTGGAGATTGACCAATCCCCAATCTCTAGTCCCCAATCTCCAAACAGGACTAAAGTTAACCATGCTTTTGGTTATTTGATTTTAACAGGAATTGGGGGGACTGCACGAACTATGAAGGACGGCCGTCAACAGGCAAAAAAAGAGATTGGCGATTGGATGCGCTCCAATCACCAATCTCTAAATCTCCAGATAAAACTTCCAGGCTTCGGGCACATTGCCGGAGGCTACCAGGTAATCCACACGCGGCGTTTTGGGTTCCCAGCGCAGGGTCATGCCGGCTTCGTGCGGGGTGCGGTCGTTTTTACGGCCGTTACAATCCGCACAAGCACAGGCCGTATTCACCCACGTATTCCGCCCGCCCCGGCTCTTCGGCAGCAGGTGGTCAATGGTGAAGTCGTTGGGGTGGAGGGTACGGCCGTGGCGTTTCTCCCCGGCGCGCACCCCACAATACACGCAGGTGTACCCGTCCCGCCGCAGCACACCCTGGCGACTCCAGCGTGTGCCCCTCTTGGGCACATTCACATACCGCCGCAGCCGCAGCACGGTGGGAATGGGGCGCGTTTCGGTAATACCCGCCAGCGCCACCACCTCATCCGTCACTGCGTCCACCGCCTCGCGCAGCAGCAGCGACAGCGCCCGTTTCTTGGGAATCACTGCCAGTGGTTCGTATGTGGCGTTTAAGAGCAGGATTGCTGCCATGATAATCTCCGTGATGCGTGATACGTGATGCGTGATGGTCTCACTTCACACGTCACGCATCACGTATCACTCTCGAATAAAATCAGCGATGAGCGCCGGCACGGCCGTGTCAAAGCCCACCACATCTAGCATACCAGCGTCGTGGGGATCGGCAACTGAAAAGCGGTTGGCCACCATGCCCACCACCACCAGTTTTGCCGGGATGCCGGTTTGCTGGCGGTACATTTGCAGCGCCTGGGTTGGGTGGATATTGCCGTACCATGTTTCGCTGTCCGTGTACACCACAAAGGCATCCGCCTGCACGCCGTTTGCCAGCGCCCACAGCATGGGCTGGGCCACATCGGTCGCGCCAAAGGGCAAACCGCTCACCGCTTGCACGGCGTCATCCAGCCGTTGGCGCGGCGAGATGTTCAGCCGCACCATCTGGTGCGAGAAGCCGACAACGGTCACGTGCTGTTCCGTGGCCGCCGTCACCAGGGCCATCGCCGCCGAAGCCACCCGCGGCGTCAGCCCCGGCACACCAGCTACCGTGCCCATGCTCATCGAGCCAGACACGTCCAGCGCCAGCACCAGCGGTTTGCCCGTTGGTTC
>JAHBVI010000180.1 GCA_019637635.1 Anaerolineae bacterium | reverse complement strand
GTGATGCGTGACGAGTGAAATCACTCGTCACGCATCACGCATCACACCTCACGAATTTCATGGAAGAAGTACCGATCAACATCAACACCGCCGACGAAATGGCGCTGGCGACGCTGCCGGGCATTAGCCTGAAGCTGGCGCAGCGCATTGTGGCCCATCGCCAGGAGCATGGGCCGTTTACTGATGTGCAAGAGTTAACGGCCGTGTCCGGCATCTCCACGCGCATGATCGAGCAAATGGCCGACCGCATCACGGCAGAGCCAATCCCGGCGGAAATAGAGCCGACGCCGGATACAGAAGTGGCAACGGCCGTGCCGCCCGCAACCGACGCCCCAGAAAATGCCCCAGTGGGTGAACCGGAGAATAGCCCAGAAGGTGAACCAGAAAGTGGACCAGAGGGCGAAGAGGAAATTGAACCGGAAGTGGTCATCCTGACACTCCCACCCCCGGCAGAAAGCGAGGAACCTGTGACCGAAACCGACTACGAAATAGCCACATCCACCCCCCAAACCTTGCCTGAACCAGGGCCACCGCCCCCCAGACGCGGCAGCCTGGTAGGCAGCCTGATCGCCGCCCTCTTTGGGGCGATCTTGGGCACAACCCTGACGCTTTCCATCCTGTACGGCTTCAACCAGACGCTGCAATTCGCCAGCAGCGCCCAGGCCAGCGACCTGCAATTACAACTGGCAGCCGAATTGACGGAAATCCAGCAAACACAGCAGCAAATCCAAAATGACCTGGCCGCTCTCAACAGCCAGGTGGAAACGTTGGCGGCGGAACAGGGGGAAAACAGCACAGCCGTCGCCACCGTCCAGGCCAACGTTGCCCAACTGCAAACGGCCGCCGCCGATTTACAGACCAGAGCGGATGACTTGACCCAACGGTTAGATGCGGTGGCAGAATCAGCGGAGGATTTTGATACCTTCCTCACCGGGCTGCGGGATTTGCTGGTGCATGTAGCCGGGCCACTGCCCACACCGGCGCCCACTGCCACCCCCACCGAAACACCCACACCGGCGCCCACCGATGCCGCGCCAACAGCTACAGCCACCACCGACCCGGCCTTCACGCGCACGCCGCGCCCCACCGCCACCCCAATCGGTCTGCCCACCGGCACAGCCACCGTCAGCCCACAGCCGTAGAAAAACCGGGGTAAATGAAGGAAAATTCATAATTCATCCTTCATAATTCATAATTCTCATAGGAGATGAAGTAATGTCCAGCGAAACAACTTCCACATATCCCCCGGCCCGGCCTGGTTTTGGGCGGCGGGTGGCTATTGCTTTTGGCCGTTTTCTGAAGGCGTTGCTGAAAGTAACCCTGGTCATCCTCATTATGATCGGCATCGGTTATGGCGTTTACCTCATTGTCCAGGAGCTACAGCGTTCTTTTCAGACGGTCAGCAGCCGGGTGGATTACAACCTGACGCAGATACAGCGCATTGGGCATGACCTGGGCGAGTTGCAACAGACGGTCACGGCCGTGCAAACCGCCCAAGACACCCGCCTGACTACCCTGGAATCAACGGACACCACCCTGGCTGCTGACCTGGCGCGCCAGGACGCGATGCTGGTGGCGCTGGAACTGCAAATGGGTCGGCTGGCCACACAAACCGTCACCATCAATGAGCAAATTGTGGCGCTCAATGAGGGGGTGGTGGCGCTGCAAGGGGATATTAACGAAAACAACGGCCGTCTGGATGAACTGGGCGGGCAACTAGACACTCAGGCCAACAGCAGCCGGGAACTGGCGACGCAGGTGGTGGCCTTGCAAACGGCCGTAGACGCCCTCCCCCTGGCCGATATTGAACAGATGCGCCAGGTTGTTACCCTCTTTCGCGTCTGGGAAATGGTGGCCCGCGCCCGGCTGCACCTGCTGGAAAAGAATGCCGGTCTCGCCGCCACTGACACCGCCCGCGCTCTGGCCGCTCTGGAAGCGGTAGCGGCGAATCCGCAAACAAATCCTGACCTGCTGCCCCAACTGGCGTTGGCCCAGGCGCGCCTGACCCTGGCCAACGCCTATCTGCCGGACAACCCGGAACTGGCGGCGCTCGATTTAGAAAATGGCTGGCGGGAATTGGATGCCCTGCTGGCGCTGCTGCTGGGCGTGGTAGAGCCAATTGAGCCGGTCACGGCCGTGCCCGAAGCCACGCCCACGCCTGAATCGCCATAAACGAAGTTCGAGGCCCGAAGGCTGACTTCCGATTTTCAGCTTTGCACACAAACACCAGGAGAGAACCATGACTACAGACAAAATCCGTTGGGGCATTTTGGGCACAGGTGTAATTGCCCGGAAATTTGCGGAAGGGTTAGCCGTGCTGTCGGATGCAGAGTTGACGGCCGTCGGGTCCAGAGACGAACGTACCGCTGCTGCCTTCGCCACGCAGTATCAAGTGCCCCATGCCCACGGCAGCTACGAGGCGCTGGCGCAAAACCCCGATGTGGACGTCATCTACATTGCCACGCCCCATGTATTCCACATGGAAAACAGCCTGCTTTGTTTGCAACACGGCAAGGCGGTGCTGTGCGAAAAACCGTTTACCATGAACCGGCGACAGGCAGAGACCATCTTCGCTCTGGCCGAAAAAAGCGGTCTTTTTGTCATGGAGGCCATGTGGACCTATTTTCTGCCGGCCATCACGATGGTGCGCCAACTGCTGCAAGAAGGTGTCATTGGCGACGCGCGGATGCTGACGGCTGATTTTGGCTACCGCACGGCGATGAACCCTTACGGCCGTCACTTTGCCCCGGCGTTGGGCGGTGGCGCGCTGTTGGATGTGGGCATTTACCCTTTGGCGCTGGCGCACATGGTCTTTGGCGCACCCACACAGATTGCCGGCATGGCGCATTTGGGCGAAACGGGGGTGGATGAACAGGCGGCAATCATTTTAGGCTATGAGGAAGGTGAATTGGCGCTGCTGCACACGGCCGTGCGCACAGAAACGGTGCAAGAAGCGGTGATCATGGGCACAGACGGCCGTATCAAAATCCACTTCCCCTGGTGGCAGCCCACCCGCCTCACCCTGACAATATCAGGACAGACCGGACAGGAAATTGATCTCCCCTTTTTGGGCAACGGCTATAACTACGAAGCGGCAGCCGTGATGGAGTGTTTACGCAGCGGTAAAATCCAACACCCACTCATGCCCTGGTCTATCACCCTGGCCCTACAAGACACAATGGACAACATTCGCGCTCAGTGGGGATTGCGTTACCCGGCAGATGAAGAAATGTAATGGAGTAATCACCCAGTTGCGCAATTATCCCATTGCCGCTTCTGCTGCTACCCGCATACTGCCCGGCAGAGTGATGGTAAAAACTGCGCCCCGCTCCTCTCCATTCTGCACGGTAATCTGCCCCCCATGCGCTTCGGCGATATTTTTCACGGTAGCCAGACCCACCCCTGAGCCTTGAGCCACCTTCAACGCCCCTTGAATCCCCCGGTAATACTTCTCAAAAATATGGGGTAAATCTTTTTCGGGAATACCTGGCCCTTCGTCACACACTACAATTTGGATCGCCTGGTAACTGTACTGGGTGATGATGGTAATGTGTGTGTTTTTGGGGGAATACTTCAAGGCATTATCTACCAGGTTCAAAATCATGTGGTACAGCCGCATTTCATCCCCTAACACCAGATACGGCTCTCCCTGGCAGGAATATGCTATTTTGATGCTTTTTTGCAGGGCCACGCCTTGCACATCATCCATCACCCGCCGGATAACGTCTGGCAAATCACATGGTTTTGGTACCAGGGTGAGCATCTCGGTTTTGGTCACGGAATGCAGCAGATGGTTGATCATTTCTAACATGCGGTCGGCCGCCACGTTGATTTCATGCAGATACCGTATGCCCTTTTCGTCCAGGCCAGCCGTGCGTTCCAACAGAGAAGACCAACCATTGATGGCTGTCAGTGGGTTTTTCAGATCATGCGACAGCATGTGCATGAATTCAGAACGGTCTTTTTCTAGCTGTTTTACGTAGGTGATGTCTTGCATCACAATGATGGTACCCACATCAGGCACGTGTTCTGTGGTAGAAAGGAAAGTTTGTTCTCCAATACGTACTTCCGTGGTGCGGCCAACGCCCTGGCTGATGGCGTCAAACATGGCTGACATATTTGTTTCCAACAGCCTGTTGGCGGCGTCGTTTGCTACCAATACCATGCCGTTGTGGTCCAACACAATCAGAGGCTCAGACAGGGTAAGGGCGGTGGCTTGAATGGCGGCCCGCTGCCGTTCAGATTCTTCAAAGAGGCGGGCATTTTCAACGGCCGTAGCCATGGGATGCGCAAACGCTTCCAACCGGGCGACATCTTCATCGGTAAACGGCCCATCGGCCTTGTTGAACAACGCCAATACACCCACAACGCCATGTTTCACTTTCAGCGGCACACAGGCCAGCGAACGGGGCGCATCACCGGTAATGTGATCCACCCCGGCATCATATTGGGGATGGCTGACCACATAATTGGTCACAATGGCTTCACCGCTGGCGGCCACAGCGCCGATAATTCCCCGGTTCAGCGGGTAAAACGGCTCCTTCAATTGGTGGGTCTGGTGCAACGGCCGTAACCGCTGGTGCAGATCATCAATCAGGTAAATGTGTACGGCTTCCACCGGCCAATAATTAGTCACCTGGTCTACCAAAACATCATACACCTGGCCCAAATCCAGCGAAGCCGATACAGTGCGCGTCACCTCGTTCAACGCCGACAGTTCCACCACCCGCTTAGCCAATGCTTCGTCGGTGGCCTGGTACAACCGGGCATTCTGGATGGCAATCGCCGAAAAGTCAGCAATCGCACTCAAAATTTGCTCGTCACGGGCATCAAAAAGCTGCCCTTTCTGGTTGTGCGCCGCCGATAACACGCCAAAGGTAACGCCACCCAGAGTAATGGGCACAAAGGCCAGCGCCTCCACCAGATAGCCGGTCATCATTTGCGGCTGCGCCTGCCCTGGCTGGCGATGCACCCGCACCGGGCGACCGGTGCGAATGACCTGCCCGGCAGGAGAATCTTCACGAATAGCCATACGGGTGCGGCGCAGCCGGGAATCATCAATGCCCAACTGGGCTTCCAGGAATAACTCGCCTGTATTTTCGTCCACCAGCCATATGCTGGTTTCCCCGGCAGCGGTCAAAGACATGGCTGTGGCCGCTACCTGGTTAAGCACTTCATCCAGATTCAATTGGGAGGTGATGGCCGAGGCAATTTGGGAGAGGGCGTCTACCAGGTCTGGTTTTTGTTTCAGGGGGGTGGTTTGTAGATACGGCCGTTCCACAATCCGTATCTGCATCTCCATATGCCCCAACGTCAACCGGTCGCGGTCGGCCAGGGAATAGGGCGTGTTCACCCCAATCGAGCGATCATTGCGCAGTGTGCCATTGGTGCTGCCCACGTCAATCAGATACAAATTATTCATGGTAGGTCGCAGCACGGCATGACGACGCGACACCCCCTTGGTTTCCGCGCCATACGGCGTGAGATCAAATACTTCGGCGCCATCCATGCCACGCCCCATCACAAGTTCCCCGTTAATGTCCAACCCAAAATATTCGCCGCCCCCTTCACCAACCACTTCAAACAGAACCCGCCACACTGGCCGTTTATTATTGGACAGCGGGCTTGTCTTATACGGTACGGGGTGGTAGAGAATGCCGGTGGGCAAAGTTCCCGTGATAGATTTGGTAAGCAAATTGGTTTGCCGGAGCGATTTGACTTTGGTCATAATAATGGGCTAAACAGACGACTAAATGGAAAAGGAAATATACGTAACGGCTATTCTAATTCTATTATCTTACACAACAACCTTCTATTCAAAAATCATCACACGACACCCTGGTTATACGAAGCAACGCTCGCAAGTACACCTCAAGCACAAATTTTCTCAATTGTAGCGGGCACACGAGTAAATTGGGTCAAAGAATCGTGAAAAGTTAAAACCCCGGAGAAGCTCACTTCTCCGGGGTTTTAAACTAAAATCAGATAAGTCTTTGCAGACCTGACAGGTTTTCTGAAATCTGTCAGGTCTATTGTTTTTTCTATATCTTTGCTATGTTCGCCGTTTGAATACACAGAAGTATTTGTTTGTCCAGCGACGTGTGCCGCCGCCTTCGTGCATCAGGACATCATAGTTGTTGCCAATGTGTACGGGCTGCATATGCACCAGTTCCCAACCTTTGGCGCCCAACCGGTTCAGTTCCGGCATCATCGCTTCCGGCGAGTAGATGGGCACGTTTTCCGTCTCCAGATCGCTCACATATTCAGACACGGCCGTTTGCCGTGCATCTGCCTCAATAAACCGGGTGAGATATTCCCACTGTTCCATGTGAACCTCCTTGGCCCGTAATCGGTAATCCGTGAACAGTAATCGGTAAGCGGTGATCGGATGCTGTTTTACGGGCATCTATTTATTAAAGGATGTCCTCATTACGCAGGGCGGCAACGGCCGTTGCGTCATACCCCAACAGGCTTCCCAAAATCTCCTCCGTGTGTTCACCCAACAGCGGCGGCGGGTAGCGGACAGTGGTGGGGTTGGTGGGAATGTGCAGCGGTGACGCCACCAACGGCACACTGCCCGCCGTCGGGTGGGGCATATCCTGGCGCAGTTGGCGGGCGACCACCTGTTCATGGGCAAATACCTGGGCCATGTTGTTGATGGGGCCGTTGGGGATGCCGATCTCGTCACACAAAGCCATCCAATCGGCCGCGTCACGGGTGGCAAAGAGCGTGTTGAGCATCTCAATCACTTCGGCGCGGTGGGCCAGGCGGGCGGCATTGGTGGCAAAACGTGCATCGTCAATCCATTCGGGGCGGTGGACGGCCGTGCAAAACTTCCGCCACTGCCCATCATTCCCGCAAGCAAAGGCAAAGTATTGGTCTCGCGCCCGGAACTCCTGATAGGGCACAATGTTCGGGTGTCCATTGCCATACCGCCCTGGCAGTTCGCCCGACACCAGGTAATTGCTGGCCACGTAAGACATCAACGCCACCTGCGAATCCAGCAGCGCCATATCAATCAGTTGGCCCTGCCCGGTGCGCTCCCGCGCAAACAGCGCCGCCAGAATGGCGCTACAGGCAAACATACCGGTAGCCAGATCGGCAATAGCGATGCCTGCCCGCACCGGCTCACCCACCGCCGGCCCGGTGACGCTCATAAATCCACCCATCGCCTGCACCATAAAATCGTACCCGGCCCGGTCTTTGTATGGCCCGGTTGTGCCATAACCGGTGATGGTGCAGACAATGAGGCCAGGGCGTAACTCCTGCAACGTCTCATAGTCCAGCCCCCATTTTGCCAGCGTACCGGTGCGGAAATTTTCTACCAGCACATCCCCCTGGCGGATCAATCCTTTCAAGATTTCCAATCCTTTGGCGCTTTTTAAGTTGAGGGTCATACTGCGTTTGTTGCGGTTGGCGGCCAAAAAGTAGGCGGCTTCCCCCCGACGGCCGTCCGCCGTCTGCGTAAATGGCGGCCCCCACTGGCGGGTATCGTCCCCCAACCCCGGCGCTTCAATTTTGATCACATCTGCCCCCAAATCGCCCAGCATCATGGTGCAATATGGGCCTGCCAGGACGCGGGTCAAATCAATCACACGGATACCATCAAGTAAACCTGGTTTGGTCATATTGTTCTCCTTCGTAAATGTAGGACAAGTTGCCAACTTGTCCTACGGTTTTCATTCTTATTCAGGTTCGGCTTACTGTTCACCGATTCTGGATTACGGGTTACAATTATGATATGAAGCAGACCCACTTCCGGCAAATCAACAAAGGAACCGTATATGAAACCGGCCCCGTTTGAATACATCGCTCCTACATCGCTGGCCGAAGCGTTAACGGCCGTCCACCAGCACGGTTCGGATGCCAGCCTGCTGGCGGGCGGTCAAAGCCTGGTACCAGTGATGAATTTTCGGTTGGCACAACCGGTGGCATTGATAGATTTAAATAATATCCCGGAACTGGACTACGTGCGGCGAGAAGGAAGCGGTCATCTCCGCATCGGCAGTATGACCAGGCAGCGCACCCTGGAACGCCACCCACTCATCGCCCAACACGCGCCCCTGCTGCACGAAGCCATGCCTTACATCGCCCATCCGCAAATTCGCAACCGGGGCACCATCGGCGGCAGCCTGGCCCACGCCGACCCGGCCGCGGAGTTGCCGGTGATTTTGCTGGCGCTGGACGGCCGTGTCAAACTACAAACAACAGATGGCGAACGCTGGGTTCACGGCCGTGATTTTTACACCGACCTCTTTACCACCGCCCGCGCCGAGGATGAAATCCTGACCGAAATTGAACTGCCGCCGCTGCCGCCGCGCACCGGTGTCGCTTTCACCGAGATCGCCCGGCGACACGGGGATTATGCCCTCAGCGGCGTCGCCACCGTTGTCACGGTGGATGAAAGGGGAGTTTGCACGGCCGTCCGGCTGGTTTACCTGAATGCCGGCGACACCCCCATCAGCGCCACACAAGCCGCCGCGTTGTTGGTGGGGCAGGTGGCGAGTGAGGAAGTGTTCACGGCCGTGGCCCACGCCGCCCAAAAAGAAATCACCCCCACCGACGACATCCATGCGACGGCCGACTACAAACGCCATCTGGCAACCGTGCTAACCATGCGCGTTTTACAGCAAGCGTTTACCCGTGCGGTGAACGAATAACGAGGAGTGGCGGCTTTAGCCGTAACGTTACGGCTAAAGCCGCCACTCCAGAAATTTATCTCTTATGAGCGATTATCCAATCTCGATTACCGTCAACGGAAAAACTGAGGAACGCACAATTGAGCCTCGACTTTTGTTGAGCGATTTTTTGCGGCATGAATTGGGGCTGACGGGCACACACGTGGGCTGTGAGCATGGCGTGTGCGGCGCGTGTACGGTTTTGTTTGATGGGCAGGCGGTGCGTTCCTGCCTGCTGTTTGCCGTGCAGGCCAACGGCCACGAAATCACGACGGTAGAAGGGCTGGCGCCGGGCATGGACAACCTGCACCCCTTACAGCAGGCATTCTGGGAAGCTCACGGCCTGCAATGCGGCTTTTGCACCCCCGGCATATTGCTGACCCTGCTCCCCTTCCTGGCCGAAAACCCCCACCCCACCGAAACCGAAGTCCGCGAAGCCCTGTCCGGCAACCTGTGCCGCTGCACCGGCTATCAGCATATTGTAGATGCGGCGCTCCTTGCTGCCGGTCGAATGGGGATTGGAGATCAGAGATTGGAGATTGGAGATTGAGAGATCACCCCATCAAACCTATGCCCCCACCCACCTCCCTCCCCACCCTTGCTGCCGCCCTGCACTCTGGCGACTTGTCATTGACGGCCTATCTTGACCAGTTGATGGCCCATTTTAATGAGCGTGAGCCAGAGGTGCTGGCTTTTGTGCCCGAAAAGAGCCGGTTTCACCGCCTGGAGCAGGAGGCGAAGGCGCTGCTGCAAAAGTATCCACATCCGGGGCAACGGCCGTCCCTCTTCGGCGTACCCATCGGCGTCAAGGACATCTTCCACGTGAAAGGGTTCGAGACGCAGGCCGGCAGCCGCCTGCCCACCCAGATTTTACAGGGCGACGAGGCGGCCAGCGTCATCACCCTGCGCCGCGCCGGGGCGCTCATTTTGGGCAAAACCATCACCACCGAATTTGCCTATTTTGCCCCCGGCCCCACCCGCAATCCGCACAACCCGGCGCATACACCCGGCGGCTCCAGCAGCGGCTCGGCTGCGGCCGTAGCCGCCGGATTATCCCCCCTGACGTTAGGTACCCAAACCATCGGCTCCATCAATCGCCCGGCAGCTTTTTGCGGCGTGGTCGGTTACAAGCCGTCCTATGATCGCATTTCCAGAGCCGGGGTCATCCCGTTGGCCGGGTCATTGGATCATATCGGCGGCTTTACGGCCGATGTGGGCGGGATGCAGGTGGCGGCGGCGCTGCTGTGCGCCGATTGGGATCCAACAATGGCTGCACTGGCCCACCGGCCCATCCTGGGCATTCCCACCGGGCCTTATCTGCACCGGGCTTCAGCGGCGGCACTGACGCATTTTGAACAAGTGTGTACCCGTCTGCGTGACGCCGGTTTTACACTCCTGGAAGTGGCAGCGATGGCTGATTTTGACGAGATTTATGCCCGGCACAACCTGATCGTGGCCGCCGAAGCCGCCCGCGTCCACCGGGATTGGTACCGGGGACATCACGCGCTGTACCATGAAAAAACCAGGGATCTGATTGAACGTGGCCTGGATATTAATAAGGAGCAACTGACCGCTGCTTTGGCCGGGCGCAGCCAGTTACGCAGCCAGCTTACCGACCTGATGTTTGCGCACGGGCTGGATGGCTGGCTCTCGCCGCCCGCCGTTGGCCCGGCGCCTGCCGGGCTGGACAGCACCGGCGACCCGGTGATGAATTTGCCCTGGACACACAGCGGCTTGCCCACGGTGACGCTGCCCGCCGGGAAAGATGCCGCCGGTTTACCACTCGGTTTGCAGTTAACCGGCCATTGGTACGCGGATGAAGAACTGCTTGGTTTTGCGGCGCAGATTGAGAAGGTGTTGGGTTTTTGACGCAAAGTGGCACAAGAAGCAAAGAAGACAAGAAAAGAATTACCCTTCGCGTTTCTTTGCGTCCTTGGCGGATTGTTCTTTTGTCTGATGGGATGTGATGAGGTGAGGGCAACGGCCGTGCCCACCCCCACGCTATCCCCCACTAACACACCGCCGCCCACCGCCACCACAGCACCGACCCCCACATTGCCCCCTACCCCCACCATCATGGAGCGAGAGATGAGATTTTTAGCATTGGGAGATTCTTATACCATCGGCGAAAGTGTGGCCGAAGATGAACGATGGCCGGTGCAGTTGGCCGCCAGCTTACAAGAGCAGGGCGTCCACATAACCACGCCGGAAATTATCGCCCGCACGGGCTGGACGACTGACGAATTAGCGGCTGGCATTGAGGCGGCGCAACCGGCAGGTCCATACGACCTAGTTTCGCTGCTCATCGGCGTGAATAACCAATACCGGGGGCGAAGCCCGGAAGAGTACCAGGCGCAATTTGCCAATTTGCTGCAACAGGCCATCGCTTTTGCCGGGGGCGACCCGGCACGGGTGATTGTCCTATCCATTCCCGATTGGGGCGTGACGCCCTTTGCGGCGCGGCTGGACGCGGCCGCCATCGCCGCCGAGATTGATACTTTTAACGCCATCAACCGGGCAGAAGCGGAGAAGGTGGGCGTGTGGTATGTGGATGTCACGGCCGTGTCCCGCCAGGCTACCACCGACTCCACCCTCATTGCCGACGACGGGCTGCACCCCTCTGGCAAGATGTATGCGGCCTGGGTGGAGTTGGCGTTGCCGGTAGTGGAGAAGGTAATCCGTAACCCGTAATCGGTAATCCGTAAACCGACGGATTACGGATCACGGATTACGGGTTTCGCATCACGAGGAAACATGTTACGACCCCAAGACTTTTTTGAACTGGACGAGGAAACGGCCGTGTTCTTAACCGGTTGTGACTATGTGTGGCAGGCGTTAGCGCACATCAAGGAACATGTGGCCCGGCTGACGGGCGGTGTACAAACCATTTTGGGCCAGGTAATGCCCGGCGCGCACCTGAGCGACCGTCCGCTTTATATTGCGGAGGGAGCGCGGGTAGAACCGGGGGCGTATATTCTTGGCCCGGCCTACATTGGGCCGGGCGCGGTGGTGCGGCACGGCGCTTTTATCCGCGAAGACGTTATCCTTTGCCGCGGGGCGATTTATGGGCACGACACCGAAGCCAAAAATGCGCTGCTGCTGCCGGGGGCGCACGCGCCCCACTTTAACTATGTGGGCGATTCCATTTTGGGCCGCCGCGTGAATTTGGGCGCAGGCACGAAGCTGAGCAACCTGGGCATGTTGAGCGACAAAGACCCGGCGACAGGCACACGGCCGTCAATCCAGATTAGGGTGGACGGCCGTACCTATGACACCGGCCTGCCCAAACTGGGCGCTATCCTGGGAGACGATGTGCAAACCGGCTGCAACGCCGTATTGAATCCCGGCTGCCTGGTCGCGCCACGCACCCTCATCTATGCCAACGTCAGTCTGCGAAAGGGGTATTACCCGCCCGATGCCATCATCAAACTGCGCCAGGAGATAGAGATTGTGAACAGGCAATAATGTTGGTTAATGCGAATGGCGTTCTGTACCATGAGCAAATGAGCTATTTGATGACAAAGCTATTATCTCATGGCATACTCCCCAACTGATATGAACACAACGATGGGCAAACGAGTAGTGGTCGCCATGAGCGGCGGGGTGGATAGTTCGGTGGCGGCGGCGCTGCTGAAGGAGCAGGGCTATGAGGTCATCGGCATGATGATGCGGCTGTGGAGCGAGCCGGGCATGGGCGCTGCCGCGCCACTCAACCGCTGCTGCACCCCCGACCAGATGGCCGACGCCCGGCGCGTGGCCGGGCTGCTGGGCATCCCGTTCTATGTGGTGGATGTGCAAGACCATTTTCGCCAGACCATCGTACAATTTTTCATTGACCAGCACGAATTGGGGCGCACCCCCAACCCGTGCGTGGAGTGTAACCGGCAAATTCGCTTCACTTATTTGCTGGAACGGGCGCTGGCGCTGGATGCCGACTTTCTGGCAACCGGCCATTATGCCCGCGTTGTCCACACGCCGGCCGGTTACGAGATCCGCAAAGGGGTGGATGAGCATAAAGACCAGTCCTACGTGCTGCATATGCTGACGCAAGAGCATCTGGCGCACCTGTTGTTCCCGGTGGGTGAATACACCAAGGCAGAAGTGCGCGAACTGGCGCGCAAGTTTGGCCT